>JANOEV010000419.1:0-2218 GCA_031413695.1 Burkholderiales bacterium | reverse complement strand
CGCTCGTTCGCTTCATCATTGTTGTAGTAACCCTCGAACGGTCCAGCCCCCGCGGTATTGACGATCTCCCCAACGCACTCGTCGGCGTTGACGAGCCGTCCGCCGGTCGGTGAGATCAACAATATCGACGCGACCGTCCATCACATTGTTCAGTCGGCGTACATCTCGGCCGGCCAGCGTTGCACCTGTGCGCGCAGACTTTATGTCGCACAAGGCGAGGCCGGTGACGCATTGTTGAACCGGTTGATTGAGGTTGCCGGTCGTTTACGCGTCGGCCATTTCGACGCTGATCCACCGCCCTTCATGGGAGCCGTCATCTCGATTGATGCCGCTCAGAAGTTGTTGGCCGCACAACAACAGCTGATCACGCGTGGCGCGGCGGTGCGTCTTGAGATGAAATTGATACAGCCGGGCAGCGCGATGTTGTCGGCGGGCCTGATCGATGTGACCGGCATCGGCGACCTTCCCGATGAAGAAAATTTCGGGCCGTTGTTGCAGCTGGTGCGCTATCAAACACTCGATGATGCCATCGCGCATGCCAATCAATCACGTTTCGGACTGGCGGCTGGACTGCTGTCGGTAAGCCGTGACGAATACAATCATTTTGAGCGACACATCCGCGCCGGCATTGTTAACTGGAATCGACCGTTAACCGGCGCGTCAAGTGCCTCGCCGTTTGGCGGTATTGGTGCATCCGGTAATCATCGTGCCAGCGCCTATTACGCCGCTGACTATTGCGCCTATCCACAGGCCAGCCTTGAGTCGGAGACCATCATGCTTCCCGCCAAACTGCCGCCGGGGTTGACATTATGAGTGCACACGAGTGGAACTTTGACGGCCTGGTCGGCCCGACCCACAATTACAGCGGCTTGTCGTTCGGCAATATTGCCTCGGCAAAAAATCAGGGCGTGGTGGCCAATCCGAAACTGGCGGCGCTGCAGGGTCTGGCCAAAATGAAGGCGCTGCATGATCGTGGCTGGAAGCAGGGTGTGCTTGCGCCGCAAGAGCGGCCGGACCTCGCCGTGCTGCGTGCGCTTGGGTTCAGTGGTGACGACGCCAGTGTGATCAGCGTCGCCGCGCGTGACGCACGCCAGATTTTTAACGGCGCCATGTCGGCGTCGTCGATGTGGGCGGCTAACGCGGCAACGGTCAGCCCAGGCGCCAACACTTCTGATCAGCGCGTTCACTTCACCGCGGCAAATTTGAACAACAAGTTTCACCGCTCGATGGAGCATCCGACGACCTCGCGCTTACTGCAGGCGATGTTTGCCGACCCATCGCATTTTGCGCATCATGCGGCACTGCCTTCCTGCCCGCAGTTTGGTGACGAGGGTGCGGCCAATCACACCCGTTTTTGCGACACGATCGGCAATCGCGGCGTGGAGTTTTTTGTTTATGGTGCCGAAGGATTCAACCCATCTGCTCCAATGCCAAAACGTTATCCGGCCCGGCAGACGCTTGAAGCGTCGGCGGCAGTTGCGCGTTTGCACGGGCTCGACGACGCGCACACGGTTTTTGCGCAACAGCATCCTGATGTGATTGATGCAGGAGTCTTTCACAACGACGTGATTGCCGTCGGCCATCGCGATGTATTGTTTTGCCACGAACGCGCCTTTCTCAATCAGCAAGCGGTAATGGAAAACTTGCAGACGAAGTCACGCGGCGGTATTCGGGTTGTCACGGTCGATGATACCGATGTGCCGGTGGCGGACGCGGTCGCCAGTTATCTGTTCAACAGCCAGTTGTTATCCAAGCCGGACAATCCAAACGGCAAACTTTCGATTGTGGTGCCCGAAGAATGCCGCAAGACGGCGAGTGTGTGGCGTTACCTGAATGCAATGGTCGAAGGCGGCGGTCCGATTGACGAATTGCTGGTGTTTGATTTGCGCGAGAGCATGATGAACGGTGGCGGACCGGCGTGTCTGCGGCTGCGGGTCGAACTCAATGCAGCCCAGGCGCACGCGGTCAATCCGGGGGTGGTATTCACCGACGCGCTATATTCGTCGCTCACCACCTGGGTGGGCAAACACTACCGAGACCGGATGGGCGATGACGAATTGACCGATCCGCGGCTTGTGGGTGCGGTGCGAGCCGCACTCGATGAACTGACACAAATCCTGAATCTAGGCAGCGTTTATCCATTCCAGCGCTAGGCTTGATTGACGTTTTACGTTTGACTTGCGGCTGACGTTATCCGCGAACGGCACTGCATTGCCAG
>JANOEV010000418.1:0-6621 GCA_031413695.1 Burkholderiales bacterium | reverse complement strand
CCCGCACACGCACAAGTGCCATGCAGGGCACGCGTGAGTTACCAAAAATCATCCAGACGTTGAGATAAGGCCATGACATTTACTGCCATCATCGCCGAAGACGAACCCATCCTCCGCGCCCAGTTAAAAGCCAAGCTCGCGAAACTCTGGCCTGAATTGTCTATCGTTGCCGACGTTGGGGACGGTGAGGCGGCGTTGGAAGCGATCGCCGAACATCGCCCGACACTGGCATTTCTTGATATTCAGATGCCGGAAATGACTGGTATTGAAGTTGCTAAAAGCCTCGCGTCAAATCGCGAACTTAAGTGTCATATTGTTTTTGTGACAGCCTTCGACCAATACGCGGTTGATGCATTCAACACCGGGGCGATTGACTATGTCCTAAAACCTTATAGCGACGAACGGTTGCAGGCGGCGGTTGAACGACTCAAGGAGCGCTTGACGGCGGTGCCGGCGCAACCGCAGAACCTCGAAGCCTTGATGCAGCACCTTGCTGCACGACTCAATCCCGGTGCGGAAAAATTAAAATGGATCAAGGCGAACATCGGTTCGAATCTGCGTTTGATCCCGATCGACGAGGTGCTGTTTTTTCAGGCCGACGAAAAATACACGCTGGTCGCAACCAGGGAGTTTGATGCGCTCATCAAAACACCGATCAAAGAATTGCTTGAAGGTGTCGACAACGAAAAATTCTGGCAAATCCACCGCTCAACTATTGTTCAAGCAGGTGCAATTGAGGCCGTCACACGCGACTTTCGCGGTCAGGCCACGGTAAAAGTGCGGGGACGCAAAGAAAACCTGACAGTCTCGCGGCCGTTTTCGCATTTGTTTAAACAGATGTAGGCCGGTTGAGTTAGGCTCAGGCCCCCGCTTTTGCCGGTTTCGTCGCTACAAATTCGGCTTTGTCGGTGAAATGCGCCTGGTTGGCCAGTGCTCCAGCAGAATGGTGGCTTCTTTCATCGGAGCGTTCGCATGAATTCCCTGCCTTGGCGGTTTTGGATCAATTTTTCGCTTGCCATTGGACTCGCACCTGCTCTGGGTATGGGTTTCGGCATGGCGGGTGCCACTCGTTCGGTCTGGATATCTCTTTTTTGCGGGCTGTTGTTCGGGGTGTTGTTTGTGGTGGGCACATCACTTTGGTATCGGCGCGCCATGCGTCGCAGAAATCCAAGCTTTACGTTTAGCGATGCAAATATGCGACAAGAGGCAACCATTGAGTTGCCTGTGGATGCGGCAGACGCATTTAGTCTGTGCACAGACGCGCTCAACGCGTTGCCCGGTTTCTTCGCCACAAAATCAGATCCTGCGACCGGCCAGATCGAGGGAATCACCGGCGGGGGCGGGGCGGCGTATTGGTCGTTCGGCACACCGGGTGAAAAACTGTGGGTCAAGATTGACGCAGCGGGCGACACGTCGTCCCGGGCTTCGATAGTGAGCCAACCGGCCAGTTTTTTTGTGGTGTTTGATTTCGGCAAAAACAGGAAAAATATCGCGAGTGTTTCTGCGCACATCAACGCCGCATTGAGGCGTCGTTTAGATGAGGCGAAGGGGCTTGCAGAGCGTGCTGAAATGCAACGCGCACTGACCGTTGCCAAGTTGAACGCCCTGCAGTCACAAATTGAACCGCACTTCCTTTACAACACGCTTGCCAATGCGCAATCACTCACACGCAGTGACCCAAAGCGCGCGGATATCATGTTGGGCCACTTGATTGCGTTTCTGCGGGCATCGTTACCGCAAGATGCAGAAACCCAATCCACGTTGGGGCATGAGGTTGATCGTGTCGTGTCGTATCTCGAGATTATGAAAATAAGAATGGGCAGCCGTCTTCAGTATCGGATCGACGTCGACAAGGCGATGCGGGAGCATACATTTGCCCCTCTCATGTTGCAGACGCTGGTTGAAAATGCAATTAAACACGGTATCGAACCAAAGCCTGCCGGGGGATTGATCGAAGTTGCCGCCGTGGTTGTTGGTAATCAGCTGCAAGTACGTGTGGTTGATGATGGCCAGGGGTTTGCCACGGATACAGGTGGAACCGGCATCGGTCTTCGAAATGTGCAGGAACGCTTGCGGATCAGTTACGGCGAAGGAGCGAGGTTTGCGCTGCAAACAAATCCAATCGATGGTGCCACAGCAATCATCTCAATTCCACTTGCCACATAAACAACTGCCGATTCCCAAGGAAAAACCCAAAATGCCCATCACTGCGATTGTTGCCGAAGACGAACAACTGCTGCGGCAGGACTTGGTGAATGCACTTGCACAGGTCTGGCCGGATCTAAATCTCGTTGCCGAAGTGGAAGACGGCGCGACCGCGTTGGAGGCGATTGCCGCGCACAAGCCTGATGTGGTGTTTCTCGATATTCGTATGCCGGGTCTGACCGGTTTGGATGTGGCAGCAGCACTTGCGGAAACGTCGCCGCTTACACAAATTGTGTTCGTCACGGCTTACGATCAATACGCAATCGATGCTTTTAAGCAAGGCGCCGTGGATTACCTGATGAAACCGGTTTCTAAAGAGCGCCTTGCCGAAACGGTGGGTCGTTTGAAGAGCCGCGCCGGCCCCAATGCCAACAATCTGCAGATCGCGGAACTTATCAAGCAGCTCACGAGTGGCGCGCAGATAGCCGCCCCACGTGTGCCGTTGACTTGGATCACGGCGAGCGCTGGTCGCGAAAGCCGGCTCATTATGGTCGACGATATTGCTTACTTTCAGGCGGACAACAAATACACAGTGTTGATGACTGCTGAAGGTGAGGCGCTGATCAAGAAGCCGATCAAAGAGCTGATTGCTGAGCTGGACGAAGGTCATTTCAAACAAGTCCATCGATCAACCATTGTGAATCTTCGGGCGATTAAATCGATTACCCGTGATGATTCTGGCAAGGGCGTGGTCAAATTCAAATTCTGTAAAGAAGTGGTGCATGTCAGTCAACCCTTTATGCATCTGTTTCGAAACATGTAACAGATGCATGGTATCCGGCGCAGAATTAGGCGAAAATATCGGCTTACCGTGAGGACATGATGCTTTATTCGCTCGGCAACAAGACCCCGCAATTGCGCGGCAATAACTATGTCGCGGAAAACGCTGTTGTGGTTGGTGACGTGGTGCTGGAAAAAAACGCCAATGTCTGGTTTGGCGTGACCATCCGCGGCGACAACAACACCATCACGCTCGGTGAAAACGTCAATATTCAAGACGGCGCGGTGTTACATACCGATGAGGGTGTCGCACTGACGCTGGAAAAAAATGTATCGGTCGGACATATGGTGATGCTGCACGGCTGCCATGTGAAAGAGGGCTCACTGATCGGGATCAAGGCGGTGATTCTCAATAATGCGGTCATCGGTCGCAATTGTCTGATTGGTGCGGGCGCGTTGATTGCCGAGGGCAAGGCCATTCCAGACGGCTCGCTTGTGCTTGGCGCCCCCGGCAGAGTTGTCAGGCAGCTTAGCAATGACGAAATCAAGATGATTCACGGGATCGCCCAACACTATGTTGATAACGCGGAACGGTATCGGCATGAATTGGCCGCCGTCGCTTAGCCGCATTGCCGGATCGGCCCGACCATCCTCATGTCGCAGACGCCGGCGTTCGCAAAAATGAATATGAACCGGGGCGGCGTGCGCGTCAGCCGTGTTGCGTTGATTGTATACGGGCTGGTGCTGATCTATGCGAGCCTGAATCCGTTTGTGGGATGGCAGACACCACAAGCAATCACGCTGTTTTTGTGGCCAAAATACGTGACGGTTTTTGACATGGTCATCAATACCGTCGCGTATTTTCCGCTTGGCGGTTTGCTGGCCGGACCCCTCCGACAGGTCTTCCAATTTTCGCCCGGTCGACGCGGGCATTTGATAGCGTTGTGTTGCGCGATTTCTGCCGGATTCGGGCTGTCCGCGTCGCTCGAGTTGATGCAGGCCTTTTTGCCCGGACGGGTATCGTCCCCCCTCGATCTGCTGACCAATTCCCTGGGTTGTGCATTGGGCGCGGGTTTTTTTTCATTGTCGATTGGCCGACGATTGGTCGGGCAACTTGGCCAATGGCGTGCGCAAAAATTTGCAAATGGCCCGTTGATTGATTGGGGCCTGTTGTTGCTGGCAATCTGGTTTGTCGCCCAGTTGAACCCGGCGATTCCATTTTTTGAAGCAGGATTGGTGGCCGGCAACAATGGCGGCGGCGTGGCTGATTTGCCGGATCAGCCGACCTATGACTTGTTGATCCTGCTGCCGCAGGCGGTTGGCGTGGCGATGAATGTGACGGCGTTTTCATTATTTGTTTCCCTGCTGCTACGCTGTGAAAAACGGTTATTGACCAATGTCAGCGCCGTCTTGGCGGGCGGTTTGCTTGCAAAGTTCGCAATGGCGGCATTGTTGCTTAAGGCGCCATTGATTGCCGCTTCACTTTCGCCTGCCACTGTATTTGGTGTCAGCGCGGGAATCATTTTTTTCGTGCTGCTTTCCCGCCTTCGATATCGCTGGCGCGCATTTTGGGCAACGTTATTGGTCTTTGCCGGCGGGGTCATGGCAAAACTTGCAAGCGTGTATTCCGCACTCGACGAAACGTTGCGGATTTTTAACTGGCCGTACGGACAACTGGCCAACTTCACAAGCTTGACAAGATGGTTAAATGAGATATGGCCGCTCGCGGCATGCATATTTTTGGCGATCGTCTTTGTGCGAAACCGTTATCACGTGAGCGACGAAACCACCACGGGCGACCTGACCGCCGATTTGGAAAATAAAAAATGAGCTACTACAAACACCACGTCTTTTTTTGCACAAACCAGCGAAAAGACGGTGAACAATGCTGCAACCAGAATGGTGCCGAGGAAATTCGCGGTTATGCCAAGCAACGCATCAAGCAGCTTGGGCTGAATGGCGAAGGGCGTATTCGCATCAACACCGCCGGTTGTTTGGATCGTTGTCCGGAAGGCCCGGTGCTGGTTGTATACCCTGATGGTGTTTGGTACACCTACGTCGATACCAACGACATTGACGAAATTATCAGCGAACATTTGCAGAACGGGCGGATTGTTGAAAGACTGAAGATCTAATGGCATCGCGCTTCCCCAATGAAAAGTCGCTGATTTCGGGGCCCGCAGGTGCCATCGAGATTGCCGCGCACGTATCAGACGACGTCGCGCCACGGGCGGTGGCCATTATTGCCCACCCGCACCCGGTGTTTGGCGGCACGATGGATAACAAAGTGATCACGACGCTGGCACGCGCGATGTTTGATGCGGGTGCGGCAACTTTTCGGTTCAACTTTCGGGGTGTGGGCAAAACCGAGGGTATGCACGACGACGGACGCGGTGAAACCGATGATCTGCTCGCGGTGCTTGCGCATGCCCAACAGATTCATCCGGGGAAACCACTTTGGATGGCGGGCTTTTCGTTTGGCGGCGCCGTCACACTCGCGGCATCGGAGCAAATACCCGCTGATGAAATGGTATTGGTGGCGCCGGCGTTTGAACGTATGTCGCATTGGGCCAACATCGCCGGTGGCGGCAAACCACCGGCGTCGACCCTGCTCATTCATGGGGAAAACGACGACACGGTGCCGCTGGAAGACTCCCTCGGGTGGGCGCGCCCGCGCGAAATTCCCGTATGTGTTGTGCCAAATGCCGATCATTTTTTTCATTCGCGGCTGCATATTGTGCGGCGCCTGACCCTGCGGCATTTGGGTGCGCGCGAATAGACGGGTAGTCAGGGGTGACAGTTCGGGTGCCGGACACACCGGCAATCGGGTCGGGTAATACCAAAATGTGTCATATTGGCAAAAGAATTCAGGCGACAAACGTTGGTACTCGAGTTGGTCGCTGTCAACCTTCCGACTAAAAAGTCAAAACAATATGCTGAATGTTGTCCCGCTTTTTCATGACATGAACGAAATGCAGCTCTCCAGTATTGGAGCGCATTTATCGTTGAGGGTGTTTGAAAAGGGTGAGTATGTCCTGCGCGAAGGGGAGAAGGCTGATTCGCTGTATGTGATCGTCACCGGAAACGTCAAGGTGTTTTCAGTCGATCCGGATGATGCGTCACGCGAGGTCATTTTGAAGACACTCGGGCCGGGCGAGTTTTTTGGTGAGCTGCCAATGTTTGATCAGGAAACCCGCAGCGCCAGTGTTGCCACCCTTGAGCGCTGCCACTTGCAGGTGCTGTCCTACCGTGCATTTGAGCGTGCGATCACATCATCTCCCGACATTGCGCACAAGGTGTTGGTCACGCTGGCGCGCCGATTGCGCGCCGCCGACCGCAAGATAGGTGACCTGGCGCTGCATGATATTTCGAGCCGTGTTGCGCGAATCCTGCTCGAGCTCGCCATCATGTCAAACGGCCGCCGCGTGGTCGGCGAGCCCTTTACGCAAAAGGATCTGGCGAGCATGATTGGTGCGTCGCGGGAAATGGTCAACCGTACCTTGCAGGACCTGCAGGATGGCGGGTTTATTGCCGTGCATCGCAAGTCGATCACCATCCTGAATGAGCACATGCGGATAAACTAGATTTTGACGAGAAACAAAAAACCCGCCATTGGCGGGTTTTTTGTTTCAGCAGGTCGACCGTTAAGTTGACCACTTGTCGCCGGTGGTTATTTGTACTTGACGCTGCAACCGT
>JANOEV010000417.1:0-2875 GCA_031413695.1 Burkholderiales bacterium | reverse complement strand
CGATTAGGAGGCCGGCCATGGACGAAATCAACAGCTTGATGCATGGTTTTTCGGTCGCCCTGACGCCGATGAATCTCGGCCTGATGATGGTCGGTATTCTGCTCGGTGTGCTGATCGGCGTATTGCCGGGCCTCGGTGGTGCCAACGGCGTGGCGATTTTGCTGCCATTGACGTTCGCCATGGGTTCAAGTCCCGCCGGCCAGGTCAGCGCAATTATTCTACTGTCGTGTATTTATTGGGGCGCGTTGTTTGGTGGCGCCATTACCTCGATTTTGTTCAACATTCCCGGCGAACCCTGGAGCGTTGCGACCACATTCGACGGTTATCCGATGGCGCAGAAGGGCAAAGCGGGCGAGGCGCTCACGGCGGCGTTTACCTCGTCGTTTGTCGGTGCGTTTGTTGCGGTGTTGATGATTACTTTCCTGGCGCCGATGGTCGCCAAATTTGCCTTGCGATTCGGGCCACCGGAATTCTTCGCGGTCTATTTGCTCACGTTTTGCAGTTTTGTCGGTATGACCAAATCGCCGCCAATGAAGACGGTGGCGGCAATGATGCTCGGCTTCGCCTTGGCGGCGGTCGGGCTCGACACGGTCACCGGTCAGCTGCGGTTGACGTTTGGTTTCACCGAATTACTGAAAGGGTTCGACTTCCTGATTGCCGTGATTGGTCTGTTTGGCATCGGCGAAATACTGCTGACGCTTGAGGAGGGGCTTCACTTCAAGGGTGCCGAGGGAAAAATGCGCATGAAGGTGGTGCTGGAAACGTGGAAGGAGTTGCCGAAGTATTGGAAGACGTCGGTGCGCTCCTCGCTCATCGGGTGCTGGATGGGAATCACGCCGGGTGGCGCCACACCTGCCTCGTTTATGGGTTATGGCGTTGCCAAGCGGTTGTCGCCGAATGGCGCAAATTTTGGCAAGGGCGAGATTGAGGGTGTGATCGCGCCGGAAACCGCCGCGCATGCGGCCGGTACGGCGGCATTGCTACCAATGTTGACCCTCGGCATTCCAGGTTCACCAACCGCGGCGGTACTGCTCGGCGGTTTGCTGGTGTGGGGTTTGCAACCCGGACCATTGTTATTCGAAGAAAAGAAAGACTTTGTCTGGGGACTGATTGCATCCATGTATCTGGGCAACATCGCCGGGCTTATCGTTGTTCTGACAACGGTACCGTTGTTCGCCTCGATCCTGCGCATTCCGTTTTCGATTATTGCGCCGGTCATTCTCGTGATTTGCGCCATCGGTGCATTTACGGTTCACAGTTCGATGTTCGACGTCTGGTTGATGATGGCATTTGGTGTGGTGGGCTACGTCTTCAAAAAGCTGGACTACCCCTTGGCACCGCTGGTGCTGGCCATTGTGCTGGGCGACCGGGCCGAGGATGCATTTCGACAGTCGATGCTTATTTCGCAGGGAACGGTCACGGTGTTTTTCAGCAACAGTCTGGTCGGCACAATCACGTCGCTGGCGCTATTGATGTTGTTTTGGGCACCACTGACGGCTATCGTGAACAAGATTCGTGGAAAGTAAAGTCAGCCAGGGGCGTGCCGTTTGCGACATTTTTGGCTGTGAAGCCCCGCCAAATGGCGGGTTTGTAATACTGGTTGCGCCCGCCGTTACCGCGCGAGGATCGCCTGAATCTTGCCCTTTTGTTTCAGTCGCGAAAGTGTCTCGGCGGAAAGGTTCAGGTGCGAGGCCAATTCCTTCATCGGTACGCGTTCATATAACTCGGGGTGTTTGCGCAGGAATCGTTGCACACGGCCCTGGGCATCGAGCAGGTGCAGCGTGATGGCATGTGCCATCACCTCCGACATCAAATGCATGACCTCGTACTCAAAATCACCCTTCATGGTCGGATGGTGTTCCAGAAAATCAACCCAGGCTTCCATCGGCAGCATTGCCACCCGCGTTTTCATCACCGCACGAATGGCATACGGGGTGGGCGTGCGTAGTCGCCATGCCGCGTAACAGGTTTCCATGTCGTCCTCGGCGGAGAAGCGCAGGATCATCTCCTTGCCTTCCTGGTTCGAAACGACGCGTTTGAGAATGCCGTCAAGCACGAAGTACTGGGTCATGTCGTGTTCGCCCTGTCCCAACAACAAGTCGCCTTTTTTGTACTCTGAAACAGAAAGAAGCTTTTCCAAGTCACTGAATGCGCGTGCTTTCAGGGTTCGCAACACAATATTGCGTTGGAGCGCGGTGCGGATGGCGTCACGTTGCGGATGGGAAATGAGCGAGGTCATCAGAGTTTCCAATGTTGATTGACAGGAATCAAGGCGATCTTATTGTGGCATTTTTATGATGTCGGTTGGCGATCCGGTATTTTTTGACATGAGCCGGCGCGGCATGCGTTTCAATCAAGGTGGTCGGCAATGTAACCAATAATGAACGCCACTCATTTGTCCGATTCAAAAAATAGTTGGTTGATTGCCTGCAGCAATTGGCCAAGATAGCGCGAGGCTTACCAGCATGACAACTGATGCACAATCAAACGACACGACCGACGGTTTTCATCTCGTCATTGACGCCCTGAAGCTCAATGGGATCAATACCGTGTATGGCTTGCCCGGCATTCCGATCACCGATCTGACGCGTATGGCGCAGGCCGAGGGGCTGCGGGTGATCTCGTTCCGTCACGAGCAAAATGCAGGGAATGCGGCGGCGATTGCCGGATTTATTACACAAAAGCCCGGCATTTGTTTGACCGTCTCGGCGCCGGGTTTTCTCAACGGACTGACGGCGTTGACCAATGCGACCACCAACTGCTTTCCCATGATCCTGATCTCGGGCTCGAGCGAGCGCGAGATCGTCGATCTGCAACAGGGTGACTACGAAGAGATGGATCAACTGGCCATCGCCAAACCGCTGTGCAAGGCTGC
>JANOEV010000416.1:0-20095 GCA_031413695.1 Burkholderiales bacterium | reverse complement strand
CGCAGCGCCGGCAATGATGCGCTGTTCAGCGAACCGGTGGCCGATGACCAAACCACCAACGGCAGCTGGTGGCTGTCAATGGCGCTGGCACCCGGGGTGACGGTCACACGCAACAACAACGACTTGAACCTGTATTGGTTCGGCTTCGACAGCGATGGCCAGGGCGGCTGGTACAACGCACCAAACTGCCGCTTGACCGCCAACAGCAAGGCGTGCAGCGGCGATTTATTTCGCAGCATGATGCCAACCGGCACCGGCAGTCCGCAAGCCGTGGTGCAGCAACGCGTCGGAAAAATCGGTATGGAATTCAGCAGTGCCTACTACGGCCGGATGGACATCAATATCGCCGGTCGCGTACGCAGCGCCACCATCGAACGCGAGATGAGCCAGGACTAACCGAGGTTGAGGAAATGCTGGCGGTAATACTTCAGCTCTTCGATTGACTCGTAAATATCGGCAAGCGCCTCGTGTTTGCCGTGCTTCACCATGCCCGACATGATCTGCGGCTTCCAGCGCTTGGCGAGCTCCTTGAGTGTGGATACGTCAAGGTTCCGGTAGTGGAAATATTCCTCCAGCTGCGGCATGCCGCGCGCCATAAAGCGCCGATCCTGACAGATTGAATTGCCGCACATCGGTGAGGTTTTGCCCGGCACGTGCGCACGCAGAAATTCAATCATCTGCCGTTCAACCACTTCGACCGTCAGGGTTGACGCCAGCACTTTTTCGATTAACCCGGATTTTTTGTGGGTCGAGCGGTTCCACGAATCCATGGCGTCGAGCACAGTTTGCGGCTGATGGATCACCAATACAGGGGCTTCGGCGACGGTATTGAGCTGGGCATCGGTCACGACAATCGCAATTTCAATAATGACATCTGACTCCGGCTTTAAGCCGGTCATTTCCATATCGAGCCAGATGAGGTTGTTTTGATCTTGGGGCATGGCGGTAAAATAGATAAATTAAGTAAACCGCATTGTATGCGGATTCACCGTATTTACCCATTTACCCGCCCTGTTTCCCATGTTTTGATGTCAGCGGGGATGCACTTGACGCGCACACGTGTCATGCGATATTCTTACTCTTTTGCTGTCGATCAAAATGGAGTATGACAATGAGTGCAGCGGCGACAACAACACTTTCCAGCAAATTTCAAATCTCCATTCCAAAGTCTGTCCGACAAGAACAGCAATGGGAAGCCGGGCAAGAATTTGTGTTCATCCCCAAAGGCAAAGGAGTCTTGGTGATGCCCGTTCCAGAATGGAAAGAACTCGCAGGAATCGCCGGGGGCGCACGCACCACCGGCTACCGTGATCGCAAGGACCGCACCTGATGGCCGCAGCCCCACGAGTTGTCGATACGTCCGCCTGGATCGAATGGCTCGTCGGCAGCACACTCGGCAAAAGGATGGCCAGGGAAATTCCTGAAAAAGCCGATTGCATCGTCCCTACCATGGTGCAGCTCGAGCTGGCCAAATGGCTGACGCGCGAAGTGAGCGAGGAAGAAACGGATCGTGTGATCGCCTATACCCAAAAGTGCACCGTGGTGGCGCTCGATACACGGCTCGCGCTGCGGTCGGCGGAGTTGCACCGCAGCCATAAACTGGCAACGGCGGATGCAATTGTTTATGCCACAGCGTTGGAGCGCGGGGTGCCGCTGCTCACTTGTGACACACATTTTGAAGGTTTACCCAACGTGATTTTGTTTGCGAAACCGTAGATGACCCAAGCCATCTTTTTTCACCGCACCAGCCTATTTACCCGCTACCGCCAACCAATCAATCCGCAATGACCGCCACTACGTTTACCAGCCTGTTTTTGTCCTTTACCGCCATGAGTGTCTGTTTTGGACTATGGCTGACCTTTCGCCACCTGCGCCATGTCGCTGCCAAGCGCGGGCAGGTGCCGGCTGAGTTTGCCGATACCGTCAATATCGAAGCGCATCAAAAGGCCGCCGACTACACCATCGACAAACAGCGGCTGGGGGTAATCGAAGAAATTCTCGGCGTCGTCATGCTACTGACATTGACGCTCGGCGGCGGGCTGGCGTGGTTATTTGCCACCGCCAGCGCGCTGACCGATGGAAACTATTCGCTTGGTGTCGCCTTCATCGTCGGCCTGTCGGTTGTGACCGGCGTGATCGGCATGCCGTTTGACCTATATCGCACCTTTGGCATCGAAGCCAAGTATGGTTTTAACAAAACCACGGCAACGACCTATGTGGTCGACATGCTCAAAGGCTGGCTGTTGGCGGCGGTGATCGGTTTGCCGATCTTGCTGGCAACCTTCTGGTTGATGGAAAAAATGGGCGGCCTGTGGTGGCTTTATGTTTGGCTGGTCTGGACCGGATTTTCGTTATTGATGATCGCCGTCTATCCGACTTATATCGCGCCGTTGTTCAACAAATTTGCGCCATTGGAGGACGCCAGCCTCAAGACACGTATCGAGGCACTGCTGACAAAATGCGGCTTCCAATCCAAGGGATTGTTTGTCATGGACGGCTCGAAACGCTCGTCACACGGGAATGCTTATTTCACCGGTCTGGGCCGCTCAAAAAAGATCGTCTTTTTTGACACGCTGATCGCGCGCCTGACACCGACTGAAATCGAAGCCGTGCTCGCACACGAGCTTGGACACTTCAAACGCAAACACATCGTCAAACGCATGGCAGGCACCTTTGCCGTGACCTTTGTGATATTGGCGTTGATGGGCTGGGTGATCGACAAGCCGTGGTTCTACGAAGGCCTTGGCATGCCGCAAACCGGCACCGCACACGTGGCCGTATCGCTGGTGCTGTTTTTCACCGTGCTGCCGGTTTTCACCTTTTGGATGACACCGCTATCGAGTCTGGTATCGCGCAAACACGAGTTTGAGGCCGATGCCTACGCGGCATCCAAAACTGACGCGCGCGATCTGGTTTCAGCACTGGTCAAGCTTTATCGTGATAATGCGTCAACCCTGACACCCGACCCGGTGCACTCGGCGGTCTATGACTCACACCCGCCGGCGACTATTCGTATCGCCCATTTACAATCGTTGGCCCGACCCATATAACCAAATGACCTTTTGACCTTATGACGATATCGACTCTTGTGAACATGCACTGCGCGCCGGGTGGCCAAGCCACGGCACTCGATGACGCGACCATTGCGGCACATCTGACGACGTTAAACGGCTGGACGCCTGTGGGCAACGAGATTCATAAAACGTTCCGGTTCAAAAACTATTACGAGACCATCGCCTTTGTCAACGCATCGGCGTGGGTCTCGCATGAACAGGACCACCACCCCGATATGAGTGTGCATTACAACCGCTGTGAAGTGGCCTATTCAACCCACGACGCGGGTGGCATCACGCTCAACGATTTTATTTGCGCGGCCAAAATCGACGCGCTCAGCCAATGACCAAATCGATAAAAGCGCTGGTGACCGGCGACTTTGGCCGCGACTACCTGATTGAATTGGCCGATAAAACCGAGTGTGTGGCAAGCCGCAAAGGCAAAAAACAGGATGTGACTTGTGGTGACGAGGTCATGGTCAGCATGACCGGCCCCAAGGCAGCGCGTATCGATGAGTTGCTGCCACGCAAGAATGTGTTGTTCCGTCAGGATGTCTGGCGCGAAAAAACGCTGGCTGCCAATATTGATCAGGCGGTCATCATTTGTGCACCGAGCCCGCCGTTTTCGCCGACCTTCTTGAATCTTTGCCTGCTCGCCTGCGAAGCCGCCAATATTCCGGCGACCATCATGCTCAACAAAATGGATCTGCCCGAATTTGAAGCGTCACACGCTTCACTCAGACACCTTGAGCGCATCGGTTACAACGTGTTGCCGATCTCGGCCAAATTCGATATCGGCCCCTTGCGGCCATTGCTGGCGGGCAAAAAGACCCTGTTTGTCGGCGAATCCGGCATGGGCAAATCGCGCACCGTGAACAACCTGGTGATGCGCGACGTGGCCAAAGAAGGGGAAATTTCGATTGCGCTGAACTCCGGCAAACACACCACCACCTACACGCGGATGTACTGGCTCGACAAAGATACGGCGATCATTGATTCGCCCGGCATGCAGTCGTTTGGTTTGTTTCATATGGAGGAAGACGACATCGCCTACGCCATGCCGGAGTTCCGCACCTATTTTGGTGAATGCAAATTCAACGATTGTGCACACATGGATGAACCCGGTTGCGCCGTGATTGCCGCCGCCGAGTCAGGCAAGATAGAACCACAACGTTTTGCGTTTTATCAGGCATTGATCGAGCAACAACGCGAATTGCGCCAAGCCCATCCCGATTGGAAAAAATAAATATGCTGCTCGGACTGCGTACCGTCATCTACCGCGCTGCCGACCTGGCATCAACCAAGGCCTGGTTCACACAATGGGTCGGGCACCCGCCCTACTTTGATGAGCCGTTTTATGTCGGCTTTAATGTTGGCGGGTATGAGCTCGGCCTGTTGCCTGACGGTGATGGTGTGGCCACCTATTGGGGTGTTGACAATATCGAGGCCGAGGTGGCGCGTGTGTTGACGCTTGGTGCCAACAGCAAAGACGCGATCACGGATGTGGGTGGCGGCATCAAGACGGCGACGGTGGTCGATCCGTTTGGCAACGTCATCGGGCTGATTGAGAACCCGCACTTTTCCGCACACCCTGCCAGCTGACAAAGGCACGCATTTACGCTCTTGTCGGGGCGGTTTTGCCTGAAACGGCAAGCTGGACAATGACTTATTATTTTGTACGCCGCCGGAACAGACGGCGTCATTCGTAGGCAAGTGCCGTTGCCACCGACCGGCGCAGCGATGTGATGAATTTGCAACCACCAAAAACTACGCTGCCCGAACGGTCCGACCACCGCCGCACGCATTGCGTAACAGGGCCACGCCCAGCAGACAAAAATAGCAGCGTGCCACCGCGTCAAAGGCTGACCGATGACGATAACTTGCAGCCAACATCTAGCGTTACGTTTTCTTCACGTACTTGCCGTCGAAGGCAACAGTCCATGTTTTTCCGCCATCGGTCGAAGTGCGCCACAGTTGTCTGACCGCGCCATCGGAAAGCCTAGTCCATTGGATTTCGTTAACGGCATTGGGATCCTTCTTTCCCGGCAGGGCAATATCACTTAACGTCATCGCGTCATTTTCATAGCGGCCCTCGATGACCAACAGGTTGCCACCCGTGTCCACCCAGGTTTGATGCCAGACATTGCGCGTGGCATCATAGGTGTTAAAACTTTCACCCGCAAATCCGGCAGCCGCCTTCCAGCTTTCATGCAATACACACCCGCCCATCACCAGTTTGATGGTGTTGGTTCCGGCAACTTTTCCGTCCGCGCCGGTGACATCCCAATCACCAACCCAAAAATCGAACTGGCGGAATTGCGCCAATGAACAGGGTTTGCGGCGCGCCGCCAGCGGGGATGACGCCAAGCTGGGCTGGCTGGCCGATGCTGCGGTCGGTGTGACCAGCGGCGTGGATTGCGGCGCTGGTGCGACGGCTGTTTGAGCGGAAAGCACGGGCGTAAGAAAAATACCGCATAGCGTCATGAGCAATGCGGCGGGGGCTTTATTTTGCATGGATCTCTCCGTTGATTTGATCGGAACCTTTAACAGCGCCATCATTCATGCGCCAAACAACGACAGATCGCCATCACAGCCGCGCCAACGACCAGTTGCGCGATTGAACAGGTCACCCTGACTTAGATGGCTCCATTGACAATGCTCTTCGCAAACTTCGGCGCACGCCGTGCCTTGCTCGCCTGCTCAAACGCAAACGCCATCGCGATCAACGCCGGCTCACTCCATGCTGCGCCGACAAACGAGAGACCACACGGCAGGCCGCTGACAAACCCGGCCGGCACGGTGATATGCGGGTAACCGGCAACCGCCGCCGCCTGCGAGAAGCCACCGCCGTAAAAGTCACCGCGCACAAAATCGGTCAACCACGCGGGACTGCCGCTCGGTGCCACCAGCGCATCGAGCTTGTTGTCTTTTAATGCTTTGTCGATGCCCTCTTCGCGCGAAAACTTGAGGTTGTTGGCCAATGCATCGAGATACTCTTTGCTGTCGAGGCCGCCCTTGCCGACGGCCCGCACAATTGTTTCCTGCTGAAAATACGGCATCACTCGGCTGCTGTTTTTTTCATTAAACGCCATCACATCGGCGAGCGATTTGATTGGTGAATCAGGTGCGTATTCGGCAAGATAGGCCGCAATACCGGCCTTGAATTCATACAGCAACACTTCAAATTCGGTTGCGCCGTATTTGCCGGCACCCGGCAAGTCGGTTAAATCGACCAGGGTCGCGCCCTGTGCCTTCAATACCTCGAGCGACTTTTCAATGACGGCTGACACCAGATCGTTGCGGCCGCCAAACTGGCTGCGCACCACACCAATGCGTTTGCCCTTCAAGCCATCCTTATCCAAAAATTTGGTGTAGTCCTGCATGCGCGCGGCGGCTTCTTTGGTGGCACCATCCTTTGCATCGGTACCCGCCAGTACCGACAGCAACACGGCGGCGTCGGCGACAGTTCGTGTCATCGGCCCGGCGGTATCCTGTGACGCGGCGATTGGAATAATGCCGCTGCGGCTGACTAACCCGAGGGTCGGCTTAATGCCGACAATACCATTTGAATTCGACGGCGAAATGATCGAGCCGTCGGTTTCGGTACCGACGGTTACTGTCGCAAAGCCGGCCGCCGCCGCCGCACCCGAGCCCGAACTCGAGCCGCTGGTATTGCGATCAAGTGCATGTGGATTCTTGGTCAGCCCACCACGCGAACTCCAACCGGAGGTGGAACGCGTCGACCGAAAATTCGCCCATTCGGACAAATTGGTTTTACCCAGAATGATGGCACCAGCCTCGCGCAAGCGGGTAACAATAAAAGCGTCACTCACAGCGCGGGAGCCCTGCAGCGCCAGCGAGCCGGCGGTGGTCTGCATCTTGTCGGCGGTGGCGATATTGTCCTTGATCAATACCGGAATGCCGTGCAGCGGCCCGCGTACCCTGCCCGCCTTGCGCTCCCTGTCGCGTTCGCGCGCAATGACCAGTGCATCGGGGTTGATTTCGATAACTGAATTGATGCGCGGACCACCCGCATCAAACGCCTTGATGCGCGCAAGATAGGCACGCACCAACGCCTGGCTGGTGGTCTTGCCGGATTTCATGGCAGCTTGCAATTCAACAACACCGGCCTCGGCAAGATTGGCAGTGGTCGTGTTGGCGGTGGCGGGTAACGATGGTGCAGCCATGACGCTGTCTCCAAAAATAGTGGCGAAGCCGGCGGCGGCCGATGTATGCAAAAAGTTGCGCCGGTTGAATTTCATTTGAGAACCACCTGCTGACGGACCACGCCGGCCTTGTCGTGACGGGCAACAATATCAACCGTACCACGGCCCTTGACCACCCACTTCGTCACCGCCCGGTCTGCCGTCGGCGAGGTATCGGTCCAGAAACTCATTAGCGTGTGTTTATAGGCGCGCCCTTCAAGTTCCCCCATCATTTCACGGCTCAAACCGGATACAAGCACGGCGGTTTCAGGCAATGAAATTTCCGCAATCACACCGCGTGACTGGCCACGCGCCAGGGCCCGCTTCGACACATAACTCGGCAAATGCCCCGTGTTTTGCACCACCAATGTGATCGCGTAGGTATCGTCGGCAATTTTTTCCGTCTTGAGCTCAAACAGTTCAAGCTTCGGCGAGATCATCGCGTTGTACAGCAGCCATTCCGGAAATTTGGCGACTTCCTTTTCGAGGAAATGTGGCGGTGGATTACGGAACGCGTAGATCTTGTCCCAGCCACCGATTTCAATTTCACCCAACTGCGGGTGGTTGAATTTTTTCCACTCAATGTAGCCTTTGCCCTTGAGTTCCTTGTCGGCCCAGGCCAGCATCTTCAGATCGTCTTCGACAGGGTGCGAACGAAACCAGTCGATGTATTTGTAACCGGTGATACCCGCTTCGCGCATCGGACACCAGATTTCGATGGTCCATTCGTACAGCCCCAGCTGCTCGTAGATCCAGTCGAACGTACCCGAGATAACGTCCTTCGGATGGTAACGAAACTCGTGATAAACGCTGATCGCGGGGTAGCCGGTGAGTGCCGCGCCTTTTTCGCCCTGCTTTTGATACGCCCACAGGTCTTCGGCCGGCATTTCCTCGTCAGGTTGGGTCGAGAACGGCCGCAACAAAACACCACTCCAGGTGTGGAACGACAGTCCGGCGCAGATATTGTTGTGGTGGGTGATGAAATGCACCACAGACCGCACTTCCGGTTCGGAGGTGGGATAAGGACCCGCACCGAGTTGTTCAAACTCCTGGCGCCAGCCGGCGGGAAAATTGCGATTCAGATCCAGACCCTGTTTGTCGCGATTTACCTTGACCGTATAGCCGTCGTAATCACGCAGCGTGCCCTCCGGCATTAAACGGTAATAGGTGCCGCCATATTCGTCCGGGTCACGCGCAACCATCAGGCGCGGCTCGGTTGGATGACATTTCCAATTACCGTTGGCATCGGGTATGCGCATCGACAGGATACGACCATCACCGTCCACGTCGCCAATATCCAGACCTTCAATCGGGTCATCCTCAAATGGATAGGAGCGGGTCGACGAGCGGATGATTTTCGGTGTGTCGCGCATCGCCCACTCGGCACCGTCCGGATTCATGCGCGGACAAATGTAGATGGTGCGGGTGTCCAGACAACGGGTGATGTCGTCACGTTTGCCGTATTGCTTGACCAGCAGGTCGATAAAGTACAACGCCGCCACACCACCCGCCAACTCGCTCGAGTGTATGTTGGCATCGACCCAATAGGCCGGCTTGTCGGCAGCGATGCCGGATGCCGTATTGGTGGCCGAAATTACCCAGATATCCCGGCCTTCATGGCTTTTGCCAATCGACTCGATCGTCAGAAGCGCCGGAAACGCAGCGACGTATGCATGCAAAATTTGGGTGAACGCATCATAACGATAAAAACGGTCAAAACGGACGTCGGTTAGATTCATGGCTTTTTGTCGGGAGGAGGAAATGAAGATGCAGGGATATTATTGGCGGGATAGTGTCTTTTGTGGCATTTTCGCATTCATTTCAGGCACTTCAGGTGAACTTTTTGCCGTTTTGGAGTCTGATGCGGGTATCAGGCGTTTATCAACGATCGTGCGAAAATGTGCGCCCACCGAGTCGTTTGGTTTCGCCACCCCCCCCATCACTTACTGCCGATCACAACAATATGTTTGGGCTTTTTTTCGCAACGCAGAATCGTTAGGCTTTTCGGGTTTGCCTAAATTTCCAGCGCAAACCGTTTTTGGACATCCCATGAGAATCGTTCCACCCGCTGTTGCACTTACCCTTGTTCTGATCGCGACCGTGCTTGCGGTACCGGTCGCGCACGCCAAACCGATTGCCTACGCCGACGGCACCACGTTCATGCACGAGCGTGATCGCAATACACGACAAACCGAGTTGTTCTATGCACCCGCGTATTGGTGGTCGATCGGCCTTGTCCAATCCGAAATGCAATCCGACGACAAATTGCGACAAATGGACGCCAGTTACGCGCAGGTCAATTTCCTGCTCAAACGCTGGAATTTGTCTGGTGCCCAGGGCAATATTTTTGCCTCGCTTGGCACCGGCATCGTCAATAGCACAAAGGAAAGTATCGTCGGCCTCGCCCACCCCGGCCACACAATGTCGCAGCGTGCCGAATACAGCGAAAGCGGCAACCGCTACGCCATCCAGGGCGACTACGAAACCCGGCAGATATACACGTCATTCAAGGTCGATGTGCAGCAAACGCCGTTGTTTTTTGAGCGCACCGATACCGGGCAAATCGGCTTTTCACCGTTTGCGCACGACTACGACGATCTGGCGGTGTGGTTCGTCGCGCAGGTCAGAAAGTACCGCGGCATGAACGACAAAACCGAGGCCGGCGCGTTTGTCCGGCTTTTCAAAAAAAACGTCTGGGTTGAGATCGGCATGAATGAACGCCGCAAGTCACAGATGATGTTGATGATTAACTATTAAACGACCCGTCCAATCTTGATATAAAGGTAATCCAATGAAATCCCTCAAGCTGATTTTTGTTTTCGCCACCATGATCGTCGCCAACGCCGCATTTGCGAACCCAAAAACCATTCAGATCGGCCTCGACGGTTTGGTGTGCGCGTTCTGCGCACAGGGTGTTGAAAAGAAAATGAAGGCGCAACCCGCCACCGACAAAGTGTTTATCAGCCTCGAGAAAAAAGTCGCGGTGATCGCACTCAAGGATGGGCAGGACATCACCGACGCCACCATCAAGTCCGAAATCACCGACGCCGGTTATGTGGTCAAGTCGATTGCACGCAGTGAAGAGAGCTTTGACGCCCTGACCAAAAAGATCAAGGCCGGCAAATAGTGTCGGCCGGGTCGCCAACGCCTTCGTCCGCCACGGGGTCGCTCGACCCCGCGCTGAAACAAAACGCGGCGGCATCGTTTTTGTCACTGTTTGCCAGTGGCAGCACGCTGATTTGTTGTGCGCTGCCGGCGTTGCTGGTGTCGATCGGTGCCGGTGCCGCCATGGCCGGTCTGGTCACAACGTTTCCGCAGATCGTATGGCTATCCGAACACAAGGGGCCGCTATTTGCCATCGCCGCGTTGATGTTGCTGGCGGCGGGGGTGATGCAATGGCGCGCACGCTCTCTTCCCTGTCCCGCCGACCCCGCATTGGCGGCAGCGTGTAACCGCGCACGCAAGTGGTCAGTGGCGATCTACGCGTTTTCTGTGTTGATGTTTGTGACCGGCTTTTTCTTTGCGTTTATCGCCCCGGCGCTATTCGGCTGAACACTGCATTAACAAAACGCCAATAAGGGCGGGCATTTTCAAGCAAAAATGCCTGAAAATGCTCGCCAATAAACGACATTTAGTTTGTCAGGCTTGAACTTTTACATTCTTGGCGAGCGTTTTGAACCGCCCGCCATTTGCCTGCACCACGGTGATGGAAACGTGACCGGTCTTGCCGGTCTTGATGTCGCGCACGATGCCTGATTTGCCGGCGTGCGTGCCGCCGATCACATCGCATTGCGCGCCATCAGCCAACACACCAATTTTTTTTGCTTTCATCGATTCGCGATCCGCATACGACTGGGGTCTTATTGCTGAAACGCTTTCCACTTGCGCCACGCCCATGGACCGACGATCAACAGCGCGGTCAGACCCAACAATGAAGCCGATAGCGGCTTTTGCAGGAAGATCGTCCAGTCGCCCTGGCTGATCGATAGTGCGCGCCGCATCTGCGCCTCGGCAAGCGGCCCCAGAATCATGCCGATAATCACCGGCGCGGTCGGGAAATCATATCGACGCATGACAAAGCCCAACAAGCCGATGGCATACAACAGGAAAATATCGAACGCCGATTGACGCATGCCAAATACGCCGAGTGTGGCAAAAATCAAAATGCCGGCATACAGCAAATGGCGCGGAATCTTCAGCAGCTTCACCCAGATCCCGACCAGCGGCAGATTCAACACCAGCAACATCACATTGCCGATGTACATCGACGCAATCAGCGCCCAAACGAGGTCAGCCGAATTAACAAACAACAACGGGCCCGGTTGCAATCCATATCGCTGAAACGCCGCCAGCAAAATCGCGGCGGTTGCCGAAGTCGGCAGACCAAGTGCCAACAGCGTCGTCATAGTACCGGTTGAGGACGCATTATTTGCCGCCTCGGGGCCGGCCACCCCTTCAATCGCCCCCTTGCCAAACTCGTCCGGATTGTTCGACAGTTTCTTTTCCATTGCATACGACAAAAAGGTCGGGATCTCCGCGCCGCCGGCCGGAATGGCGCCGAATGGAAAGCCAATCGCGGTGCCGCGCAGCCACGGCCCCCATGAGCGTTTCCAGTCATCGATCGTCATCCACAATGAGCCGGTCAGTTGCATCACGGTTTCTTCGGTCGCACGTTCCTTCGACGCCACCCACAGTGTTTCGCCCACGGCAAACAAGCCGACCGCAACCGTCACCACTTCAATGCCGTCAAGTAATTGCGGCACATCAAACGCAAATCGCGCGGCGCCGGATTGTGAGTCGATGCCGACCAGCCCGATTGCCAGCCCGATAAACAAACTTGTCATCCCGCGCAGTGGTGACTCGCCGAGCACGGCGGACACCGTGACAAACGCCAGCACCATCAACGCAAAAAATTCCGGCGGACCAAACTGGATCGCCACGTCAACCACAATCGGCGAGACAAACGTCAGCGCCACAACGGTCAGGCTCCCGGCAACAAACGAACCGATGGCGGAGGTGGCGAGTGCCGCGCCGGCGCGGCCGCGCTTGGCCATTTGGTTGCCCTCCATCGCGGTAATAATGGTTGCTGACTCACCCGGTGTGTTGAGCAAAATCGACGTGGTTGAGCCACCATACATCGCGCCGTAATAGATGCCGGCAAACATGATCAACGCGCCGGACGGGTCGATCTTGGTTGTCACCGGTAACAGCAACGCCACCGTCACCGCCGGGCCAATGCCGGGCAACACGCCGACGGCGGTACCAAGCGTTACACCGATAAAACACCATAACAAATTTTGCATGGTCAATGCGAGTGCAAACCCCTGGCCGAGCGAATTCAAGACGTCCATATGCCCCCTTTATGTTTCGTCAGCTCAGAACGGCAGGATACCGCGCGGCAAACCAAGCCCGAGGCCATAGGTGAAAAACGCGTAGGTGCTGGCGGCGATGATTGCGCCGATTAATGCATTTTTTGCGTATCGGGTGCTGCCCTTGCCGCCGAAACCGCGCGCGGCGAGCACAAACAGCAACGTGCCGGAAATCACGAATCCGATCGGCACAATTAAAATGCCATTCAGTATCAGCCCGGCGGAAATCCAGGCAAAGGCGTACCAATCGGTCGACGTCTCGACCGCTTTAATATCGTGAACGGTTTCGTCGACGTCGTGAAATCCGCCGGTCATTGCCTCTTTGAGCAGCAAGAAGCCAAGGATTAATAGACCAATCGATACCAGCGTCGGCATTAACTGTGGCCCAACTTTGGCGTAGCCGGAGGCTTCTGGCAATTGCATGGCACCATAGCCGAGTGCTGTCGCCAGCAATATCACACCCATCGACAATATGATCTGCCCGGTGTGCCGCCCCGGCGCTGCGGATGAATCTGTCATCACATCCTCCCGTATTTATTTTCTTGTTATATGGAAACCGGTGCCAATACGTATCACCTGTATCGGGCGCAACGTCGCGTGTGGCAAGATACAAAATACCGCCCTGCTGCCGATGAACTGCAGCAAAATCCGCGACCGTCACATCGGCAGCCGCGGATTTCACTTCATGCCATCAACCTGTGACTATTTCTTGAGCGCCAGCTTGCCGAGAATATCGCCAATACGTTTGTTTTCATCGGCCAGATACTTGGCAAACGGCTCACCGTCGAGATAAATATCGGTCCAATCCTGCTTGGTCAGGACTTCTTTCCACGCGGCAGATTTGACGGTTGTCGACAGCGCATTAATCAAAGCCGTTTTCTGTGCGTCGGTAATACCGGGCGCGCCGAACACACCACGCCAGTTAAACAAATCAACCGCAACACCCTGATCACGCAAGGTTGCGACATCGATACCGGCAATCTTTTTGTCAGCCGAGATGGCCAGCGCACGGAATTTGCCCGCCTTGATTTGTCCGGCGAATTCGCTGTAGCCCGAAACACCGACCGTCACATGCCCGCCAAGAATGGCCGCCTGCGCTTCGCCGCCGCCTGCATAGGGAATGTAGTTGACCTTGGCCGGATCAACGCCAACCGCCTGCGCGATCATGCCCGCCAGAATGTGATCTGTACCACCGGCACTGCCGCCGCCCCATGAGACCGAGCCCGGATCTGCCTTGAATTTGTCGGTCAGATCCTTCAAGGTCTTGATCGGTGACGCTGCCGGCACCACCAGTACTTCGTATTCGCCGGTGAGCCTTGCCAATGGTGTGACCATACCGAGATTTACCGCCGACTTGTTCAGAATAATGCCGCCGACCATCACCATGCCACCGACCATGATGGCGTTGCCGTCACCCTTCGAAGTGTTCACAAACTGCGCCAGACCAATGGTGCCGCCGGCACCACCTTTGTTGTCAAATTGCGAATTCTTGATCGCGCCGGCTTTGGTCATCGCCTGCGCAAGATTGCGCCCGGTTGTATCCCAGCCGCCACCCGGATTTGCCGGGATCATAAACTTCACCGTGTCGAGCGCCGACGCAGAAAGTGCGATTGATGACGCGACACCGACGACCAATGCCGCAACGGCACGGCTAATCGAGAATTGCGAACTCTTGCGAACCAAATGACTGTGAACCATAACGCCTCCTGTTTTTTTGAATATCCGTGAAACCAAGCAGGAGTCTAGCGTGTTCCGTCATGCATTTGAACCGGTGGCAGACACTGGTTGTATGTTGCAAAGCACCATTTTTGCAGGGTGGACATCTCACCAAATAGACTCTGCCAACGCCCCACTCGCGGCGAAGGCTTGATCGCAGCATCAGCGGGTGAGATTCGTCACGGTGTTCGCAAAAAGAAAAAGCCCGGTGTCCTTTCGGACACCGGGCAAACCGCTCTCGGAGTGAACGTGAGCGAGGGTTTCGCGGCGCACTGCGCCGTGCTCGCGAGCGCCTCGGCCCGCATGCAGGCGGGCGAGGACATGTGAGGCGATGTCGCATTTATGCAACCCTATAAAGAAAAAGCCCGGTGTCCTTTCGGACACCGGGCAAACCGCTCTCGGAGGAGAAATTGACGACGATTGCTCGCCGCAATCTCTATTAGCACTTAGCGTGCCAACTCCGATTTCAAATGAATTCAAGTACTTAACGCACAACTACAAATACTGCACTGCACCATTCAAGCGCGCAGCACCAAAAACATGCGCCAGTTTGGCGCGAATCCGGCACTACAACGCCGCTTCTTGTTGCCACGCCTTGACGTAGCGGCCGCGAATCGGCCGGTAATAGGCAAGCACCTTTTCCATGTCACGGGCGATATCACCCGTCGCCGTCATGGTCGGGCCAAATCCCACCACCTTGTTGGCGAAATCAAAATAGGCCATACAGATCGGCACGTTGGCACCGTGTGCAATGTGCAAAAAGCCGGTCTTGAAACCATGATCAAGCCGTCGCGTACCTTCCGGCGACAATGCAAAGATCATTCGCTCGGCGGCGTTGATGGCGGCAACCGTATCACCAACAATGCCGTGCGGCTTGGCGCGATCCACCGGAATGCCGCCGATGGCGCGCATGAACTTGCCGAACACGCCCTTGAACAGGGTGTGTTTACCGAGGAAGGATATCTTGATGTCGAGCGCGAACAGTGTCATCACGCCGACCACAAAATCCCAGTTGCTGGTGTGGGGCGCGACGATCACAACCACTTTTGGCACATCCGGCATCACGCCGACGGCGCGCCAGCCGCTCAGGCGCATCAGCATGCGGCCGAATGAACGTGTGAAGGCATTGTTGCGCCGCAAATACTGCGCCGGCACCACCGCATCAACCATCGATTGATCCATCGGCCTAGCGCTTTTTGATTGCGGACAGCGCCTCTTTAAGCGAATCTTCAGACAGCGCATTTACGCTGGAGGCCAGCGCCTCGGCGAATGGGATGGCCGACACCGGCAGCTTGGTGATATTGACCTTTTCGACAAATTTGGCCGCTGCACCGGCGATGCGCAGCAGCGCATCACGATCCGACACCATCAATTCGATTTCGCTACGCAGCATTTGCACGGCGGGGTGTTCTTTGGACGTTTTCATATTGACTCGTTGAATTGGTTGCGACCGGGATTGATTCTAGCTTGTCTTGGCGAGCGGTAAATTCAGCAACAGATTTTGCGGCTTGAGTTTGACCACATTGTCGGCGTTCATCGCAATCCCGAGGTAGACAGGTTTGCCGGCCACATCGGTGCGCATGTCATGCGCATTAACAAATTCGAGCTTGAACAACGAAACCAATCGTTGCAAACGTAGCTCGTCGACCTCACGGTCTTCATACAAATCGTTCATGATCGACGTGGCTTCCGCATCCAGCCCGATATGCCAGCGCCACGCGTCATCCTCGATCTTGGCGAGCGGTGTCACCACCACATCAAGCCCAAAAAAGTGTTTGACCCAGCGGGACAATAAACGCGCCAGCGCCTCGATGCCATTGCGGCCAACGGTTAGATCAAGCACATGGTTGTAGCGGTTCTCTGACAGCCAGTAGAGTTGCGCATTTTCGTGGTTCAACACATCCATATTCAGCGTACGCATCGGCGTTGATTGCTGCTGGAACAGCCTCCCGACACTGCCAAAGCCGCCGGTTTCGGCAAATACCTGGATCGTCTCCGCGTCCGCGCTGAGCACCTGCCCGCCCTCGGTCGATACGCGCTGTTTGCGGAACATCATTTCGCCGGCGCGCACCTCATAAACGTCTTCGCAGCCATCGAGCAACCCGCGGGTAATCGCGTGCGCCGCGAGTTCCAAAAACACCGGCGGCAGGTCAACCACACCGTTTCGAAAGGTCTGCAAATAAAAACGCTCAAGCGTCACCGCATCCAACAGCGCCTTGCGCAACTTCAGAAAATAGACGTAGTTCTCGCGCGCGTCATCATCCTCGATCGCACCCAGTTCATCGATACTGATGGCACGCTGCGGGTTGTCAATCAACGCCGCGTGCAATTGGCGCTCGCGTTTGCCGGAATCCATGATTGGTGCCAGTTCCGGGCGACCCAGCAGCAGCCGCAGGTAGTCGGGCGTGATCCGCAACCAGCCGTGATCGTTCCTGGTCAGGGTGTTGTAGCCGGAAGAAATCCAAAAATCCTGCATGCCTTTTAAACCTTTTTTTCAAAATAGCCAATGCTGTTGTTCCATTCTCGCCTAATTTCCCGGTGGCGCGATCCAAGCCACTTTCCGTCAATCCCGCGGATATTGCCGACATCCGGCGTCACGTTTGTTGCACACTGCTACAGATTGTCACTGCCCGCAGGGCTAGAATCTTGTGGCAAAGCCGTCGCCAAACAGCGCCCCGGTCACCGCGACTCACAAAAAGGCATATTTTCGCCATGCACAATTTTCAGCCACCGACAGGCCACCACCGGCGCTTGATCGTCGCCACCATTGTGCTGGCGCTGACTGCCTGCGGCGGCGGGGGCGGCGGGGACAGCGCAACCACCCCACCGCCACCGCCACAAGTCACGCCACCAACCGACGGCATCATCCGCGTATCGGGGGCCTCACCCTTCGCCCCCAACTGTGCCGAGAGCGGCGCGCTGGTGTACGCCAATGCCGAAGTCGAACCATTTATTGCGGTTAATCCGACCAACATCATTAACCTGATCGCCGTTTGGCAGCAGGACCGCTGGTCGAATGGGTCCGCGCAGGGTTTGGTCGCTGGTTATTCACTTGACGGCGGCTTGACGTGGACCAACAATCTGGCCCCATTTTCGGTTTGTGCCGGTGGCAATGCCACCAATGGCGGGAACTACCTGCGTGCCACCGATCCGTGGGTGACGTTTTCGCCGAACGGCACCGCATACCAAATGGCGCTGGCAACTTCCGGCGCCTCGTTCACTGCCGGCGGGAAGAATGCCATGCTGGTTGCACGTTCGACTGATGGCGGCCGCACCTGGGGCGGCATCACCACACTCATCCTCGATAACGACGATGCCTTCAACGACAAAAATTCGATTACCGCCGACCGTCTTAACAATAACTTTGTTTACGCGGTTTGGGACCGTCTCGGCGCACAAGGCGGCGGTGCCGCCTATTTTTCCCGGACAATTAACGGCGGGCAAAGCTGGGAGCCCGCGCGCAATATTTACGATCCCGGCTTGCGCAGTCAGACCATCGGCAACGTCATTGCATCATTGCCGTCCGGACTCATTGTCAATTTCTTCACACAAATCGACAGCATCGGTGGTGTTGCATCGTCCAGCCTGAATGCGATCCGTTCCAGCGACAACGGCACAACCTGGGGAAATCGTATTCGAATCGCCGAACTATTTTCCGCCGGCACCCGCGACCCCGACACCGGTACCGCAGTGCGTGATGGCGGCGGTATCGGCTCGATCGCGGTGGCCCCCAACGGCAACCTGCACGTTGCCTGGCAGGACAGTCGTTTTAGCGGTGGTGCGCGTGAACAAATTGCATTGTCGACCTCAACCGACGGCGGGCTCACCTGGTCAACACCGGCACGGGTAAATTCAAATTCCACAACGGCGGCGTTTACGCCGGGTGTCGCGGTGCGTACCGACGGCACCATCGGCGTGACGTACTACGATTTGCGATCCAATACGCCCGACCCCGCCACCTTGCTTACCGACTATTGGCTGGCGCGTTCGCGCAACGGGGTCAATTGGACCGAGGTGCGCGTGTCAAACACGTTTGATCTTACCAATGCGCCGGTGTCAAATAATCGCGGTTATTTTCTGGGGGACTACCAAGGGTTGGTCGCCGCCGGAAATATTCTGATGCCGTTGTTTGTCCGTACCAACACCGGCAACACTGACAACCGCACCGACGTTTTTACGTCGCGTGTTGATGCCAACACTGGCACGGCCAGCCCCGGCATATCGTCTCCATCCGAGATGGCGATGGCATATGTACCGGATGCCGATGCGCGCCGGCGCAACAGCGACAATCTCATTCAAAAACTCGAATACCGGCGGCCCGGTTGGTGGCAGCGGATCAACGGACGCCGCGCCCCCTGATTCATCGGTTTTTGGCCGACACCACGCAATCAGTGTTTACAACGCCCGCAGCGGCCAGTAGAGTGCCCCGATAAGCAGAAAAAAGGGGAGATCATGCTCGATGCAATGAATAAACTGGTGCCGCAGCGTTATTGGGCCTGGCTGCTGACCGGTATTTTGGCCGTTTTGTGTGCGGCGTTTGCACTTACCCAACCGCTCTGGTGGTTGCCGGCATTGGTTTTTTTCGCACTCGCCGTGGTCGGCATCATCGACTATTCACAGTCGCACCAGGCAATCCGGCGCAATTACCCGGTGCTGTCACACTTTCGTTTTTTCTTTGAATTTGTGCGGCCGGAAATCCGCCAGTACTTCATCGAGTCGGACACTGAAGAATTGCCGTTTTCGCGCGCCCAACGCGCCATCGTCTACCAGCGGGCCAAGGGTGTCTCGGACAAACGGCCGTTCGGCACACAGATCAATGTTTATGCGCCGCTTTATGAATGGATCAATCACTCAATCGCGCCAACCGATATCGACAGCCATGATTTTCGTATCACAGTCGGTGGCCCCGCCTGCACCAAACCCTATTCCGCGTCAGTTTTCAACATTTCGGCGATGAGTTTTGGCGCGTTGTCATCCAATGCCATCCTGGCGTTGAATGCCGGTGCCAAACGCGGTAATTTTTATCACGACACCGGCGAAGGGTCGATTTCGCGCTACCACCGTGGTTTTGATGATCACGGCGGCGGTGACATTGTCTGGGAAATCGGTTCGGGCTATTTTGGCTGCCGTAATCCGGACGGCAGCTTTAATGCGCAAAACTTTGCGGCAAACGCCGCTGCAGATCAGGTCAAGATGATCGAGATCAAACTCTCGCAGGGTGCCAAGCCGGGGCACGGCGGCGTGTTACCGGGTGCCAAGGTCACGGCCGAAATTGCCGAGGCGCGCGGCGTTCAAATCGGCGAGGACTGTATTTCACCGGCGCGGCATTCGGCGTTCTCGACGCCAATCGAATTGCTCGAATTTGTGGTGACGTTGCGCGAACTGTCGGGCGGCAAGCCGGTCGGCATCAAGCTCGCGATCGGCCACCCGTGGGAATGGTTTTCGATTGCCAAGGCCATGCAGTTGACCGGTATTACGCCCGACTTTATTGTTGTTGACGGTGGTGAAGGCGGCACCGGTGCGGCACCGATGGAATTCACCGACCACGTTGGCGCGCCATTGCGCGAGGCGCTGATGCTGGTGCACAACACATTGATCGGTGTGAATCTGCGCGACCGCATTCATTTGGGCGCGTCCGGCAAGATCATCACGGCATTCGATATCTCACGCACACTGGCGATGGGCGCCGATTGGTGCAATTCGGCGCGCGGCTTTATGTTTGCGCTCGGTTGCCTGCAGGCGCAGACCTGTC
>JANOEV010000415.1:0-2138 GCA_031413695.1 Burkholderiales bacterium | reverse complement strand
CAATAGATCATTGCCGCCCGCCCAAATTGCATAGAGACCATTCGGGTTTGCGACGCCACCATTGGCGGCAAGATGTTCGCCAATTTGGGTGGTCACGGAGCGCTGTGCGCCACCGGGAGGTGTGGACGCGGAGGCCGCGGCAACGCGTGCGCCCCCTTGTGCAAAAATGCCGCCGCCGGCGACGTTGGATGGGCTTGCGTTGCCACCGTAGTATTGCGCGATGATTTCCGACCAGACCGGCCCCGGGTTTGTGGTGAACCGGCCCAGCGACGCGGCAGTTGCGGCCGGAACGCCAATCTGCAATAGGAATGGCCGGTAGTAGCCCGAATCCGACAAGCTATCGCCGAAAACATAAACACCCTGGAATTGAACAGCGCTGGCGCTGCCGCCAAAGGCAAGAGCGCTGGCAACCACGGCTGGAAGAACACGTTTGGCAAAAGATTTGCGTGACATTAAAAAACTCCTCGCGAGATAAAAACTATTGTTATTGGAAACTGACGTAAAACAAATGGCTGAAAATGGGGCGGTTTATGGCGTCGTTGCGATACCGGCAATTGTCATCCACATACCGGTAAAGGCACCGATTCGATTTGGCGATGTGTTGACCACAAAACAAGCAAAATTATCCCGCAATCTACGTGCAATCGGTGGCTAACTTGTTTGAATTAGGCCGTAACTGTGCCGCTTATGCAACAGTTGCTGCGCTGTGCAATTTGTGCGTTGCAACAATAGTGCGGCGCAACATGCATGCAAAGATTCTCGTATGGGCGCCTCAATAAACCCGGCGATCGAGTCCCGCCTCGTGCAGGATGGTGGTGGCCAACTCTTCAATCGATTTAGTGGTCGAGTTTAAATACGGCACACCCGCGCCTTCCATCAGTCGTTCGGCCGTGGATACTTCCCATTTGCAGTTTTCAATTGATGCATATTTGCTGTCGGGTTTGCGTTCCTGCCGAATCTGGGTCAGCCGTTCCGGCACAATTGACAGCCCCCACACTTTTCCCTTGAGCGGCAACAGCGCGGGAGGCAACTTCATTTTTTCCAGATCTTCCGGAATCAGCGGATAGTTCGCCGCTTTCACGCCAAACTGGAGCGCCATGTACAAACAGGTCGGGGTTTTTCCGGAGCGAGACACACCGACCAGGATAATGTCGGCCTGTTCGAGATTACGGTTGGTGATGCCGTCGTCGTGCGCCAGTGTGTAGTTGACGGCCTCAATGCGGTGGTTGTAGTCCTTGAAATTACCCGCCGAGTGGCTGCGGCCGATCGCGTGGGCCGACTTCACCCCCAGCTCTTCCTCGAGCGGCACAATAAAACGGTCAAACAGATCAAGAACCATTGCGTTTGCCTTGGCAATTTCGAGCCGCAATTCGGTATTCATCAGCGAGGTAAACACCAGCGGCCGTTGACCGGACTCGCGATGATTCAGCTCGATTTGGTTCATAACGTCGCGGACTTTTTCGATATTGTCGATAAAAGGCAGCGTAATCCGGCGGAATTCGATATCGTCAAATTGGGTAAGCAGCGAGTTGCCCAGCATCTCAACCGTGATACCGGTCCGGTCGGAGACAAAAAATGCGGTTCTTCTGTGGGGCACGGTCGCTCCTGATTGAATGAAGTGTGATTGGAGCAAAATAGCCTCCGTCCGCTATAATTTTACGTCTTTTGCAGCGCAGCATTGTTATCACTGGCGTTATCTTCCGCCAACCGCCTCCGGCGCTGGTTGCCGGAAGCAGGCCAGTGCAGCGTTTCCCCCGTGGCAAGTCCTTTACCCTCCGAAAGCGTCTTTCATGGCCCAAGCCCCAGTCGTTAACCCTGCCGGCGCCCCCCGCGTCGTTCCATTGTCACAATGCCGGATGGATGATGTCGCCGTCGTTGGCGGCAAAAACGCGTCGCTCGGCGAGTTGATCAGCCAGCTCGCGGCGGCTGGTGTGCGGGTGCCGGGCGGTTTTGCCACAACGGCCGGGGCATTCCGCGAATTTCTGAACCACAACAAGTTGACCGAAAAAATCAATAACGCGTTGACCACCCTCGATATAGAAGATCTTGCGGCGCTGTCCAAAACAGGTGCGATGGTTCGGGCATTGGTGGTAAACGCCCCGCTGCAACCGGCGCTGGAGGCCGAAATTCGGGCTGCC
>JANOEV010000414.1:0-2374 GCA_031413695.1 Burkholderiales bacterium | reverse complement strand
CAGCAATATGACAAAGGCGGAAAAAATATTCCCGTGGTTCCCGGTGCCGCATCTTCACCCGTTGCCGAGCAACCTGCAAAACCTGCAAAACCAGCCTCCCCGGCTAAACCTTCATCCCATCACAATGAAAAAATAAAAAGCGATGTTAATCTCAACAAAAACGAGGTTCCTTTCATCTATGCAAAACCCGGTGATTCCTGGTTTTCAGTTGCCGTTGCAAATGATATGAGATTATGGCAAATTCTGAAATACAACGATGCCGAAAATAACGATTTATTGAATGGAGGTGACATCGTTTATCTTAAACCTAAACGAGGTCAACCGGCAGAGCAATTTCATATTGTTGCTGAAGGTGAAAGTCTCCGGATGATTTCACAATTTCATGGAGTAAAATTGAGTCGATTAATAAAACTGAATAAAATGGGTGATTCAATTTCAGTTCAGCCAGGACAAAAAATTAAACTCAAATAGGTGAATTTATAACCTTCGCAACAAACTACAAACTACACCCTGACAGGGCATAGCCGTCAGTTTAACGAATTTTCTTCAGTATTGACAAGGGTTTGAGCCTTATATTCTTTTGCTCTTTAAAGCACGTATTTTCAATTAAATCAACCATTCCATCTAAAAATACATTCATTTTATTTTTAGTCATTTGAACCATCATTCTCATTTCACAACGCATTGAGCTTATCAATTTCAAAAATTTTAATTCACTTATTTCTTCTCCATGTTTTTGATAACACCATTGTTTAAAATAACTCATTACTTGTGTGCTTAAAATGATAAGCATTAAACATCCGTAGTGCAAACACTCAAAACGTTCAATTTTCATTTGTCTCACTTTGTCTATTTTAAAATAGGACTTCCATGCCTTGAAAATAATTTCAACTTGCCATCTCAAACTGTAGCATTGCCTTACCAATTTATCCGGCAATAGCTCCTCATTACAATTTGTTATAAAAACGTTTAGATCACAAAAGATTAATCGATCCTTACTTATTCCCATTCGATTCATTTGTTTGTCAGTTTTGAATCTCCTACGCTTTTCATCCGCTATTTTCTTTGGAACCTTCTCCAATATCATTCTTGTTGGGTAGCGTTCCTTTTCACTACAAAACACTTCAATGCTTTTTATTTCACCTACTTTCATCTTTCGAATTATGTTATGCATATTCAGTCGTTCGAAAATCCCATTTCTCTGAATAAAAATAGTAATGCCAAATCTCATCCTGCTTAAATAATATGCCCCAGCCTGCTCGATTTCTTTTAACCGGCCTAATTTGAAATATCCTAAATCTTCTAAACGCAAATCATTTGCTTGCAAATCTATGATTGGGTAATTACGATCTGGAATTGTTGCTGATTGACTCGTTAGATCTAATATTTCCTGTGACAATAAATCATAACAAAATTGATTTTTCATTCCCGCTTTTGATGCTCCACCTCCAAATCCTTGATACTTCCTGTAATATGCTTGCGGTAATTCAATGAGCGTTGAATCACTTATAATGATTCTGCTAAATATACATTGAATAGGTTTTTGTAATAATCTCAGTTTTTTTGTCAAAGCATGTTCCACCATCTCTTTCATAAACTTTGCTGCTGATTCATTGAATCTGTTTTGCAAACTTTGTTTTCTGATGCGAATGCCTTCTTTGCGTAATTCCCTGCACAAATCCTCTAAACTAACAGTGCCTTCGAGCCTGGATGTAAAAACACAGAGAAAAAAAAATCAACCCTTGCAGCTTACTTTTTCGTTGGACAAATTGTCCTCGTTTAGCCGTTGCTTCAATAAACTTTTCATCAAATATTTTTCTAATTGATTCGAGAAGTTTAACTTTGGTTTCAGTAACAAGTGAGAGTTTCATAATAGAGTAGTTTTGGTGAATTACTATATTATTGAAACTCTCATTTATTTTGACCCAACCATCAAGTTAATTATTGACAATCAATTGTTTATAACACTAAACTGACGGCTATGCCCCGACGGGGTTAGGCGTCCGGATTGCGACACCCCGTCGGGGTTACTTCGTTTTCAGGGTAGTTTTTCCTTAAGGTATTTCCCTGTTACCGAAGCTTTGCTTTTCACCATATCCTCCGGAGTACCTTCGAATACCACATGGCCTCCTGCATTTCCTCCATCAGGACCTAAATCGATGACCCAGTCGGCGCATTTTATGATCTCCAGGTTGTGTTCAATAACGATTATGGTGTTGCCTTGCCGGATAAGGGCATTGAATGCATCCAGAAGCTTTAAAATATCGTGAAAATGCAATCCAGTAGTAGGTTCATCAAATATGAATAATGTACCTGTTGAATTATGTCCTTTCCCAATAAATGATGCCAGTTTGATTCTCTGTGCTTCTCCACC
>JANOEV010000413.1:0-4048 GCA_031413695.1 Burkholderiales bacterium | reverse complement strand
GCAAAGATGTGATACAGCGGCAACGGTTGTACAACAACCTCCATGCCCTCAACCAACTCAAGACCGGTCCAACTGCCAATCTGCGCCATGTTGGCGACCAAATTGCGGTGGGTGAGAATCGCGCCTTTCGATACACCTGTGGTGCCGCCGGTATATTGCAAGAACGCAATATCCGAACCGGCCACGCTTGGCGCATGGTAGGGCAAAGCGGCACCCTTACCGAGGGCGGAATTAAACGTCACGGTACCGGGAATATTCCACGCCGGAACCATTTTTTTGCGATGTTTGATGACCCAGTTAACAATCATCGATTTGGGGAAACCAAGCAGGTCACCCAACTGTGTTGTGATGACGTGTTTAATTTCAGTCTTGGCAATCACTTGCTCGAGTGTCGTCGCAAAATTTTCAACAACAACAATTGCCTTACTGCCCGAATCCTTAAGCTGATGCTCGAGTTCGCGGGGCGTGTACAACGGGTTGCAGTTAACCACCGTCAGTCCGGCGCGGAGGACGCCAAGAATGGCGACCGGATACTGGAGGATATTTGGCATCATCAACGCGACACGGTCGCCGCGCGTGAGTTTCAGGTCGCCTTGCAAATACGCCGCAAAGTGTTGTGACGCGCGGTCGAGTTCGGCAAAGGTCATCGATTTACCCATGCAGGTAAACGCTTTTTTGTCGTGAAATTTTTCGAACGACTGATTGATCAAGTCTTTGATCGACGAATATTCATCCGGGTCGATATCGGTGGGCACGCCAGCCGGGTAGGACGAAAGCCAGGGCCGGTTGATGGCAGGCGTCGAGACAACGTTGTCCGTGGTGGTCATTCTGTTCTCCTCGTTATTGGTATCTTTGCAGCGGGTCAAGCCGTCTGCATTCATTGTTTTCGATAGTTTGCCTCAACCTCGCGCCGGACGCGAGTACTACGTGTCGGATTTGCGTCCGCCAGAGGATCCAATCGTCATCGCGGCGAAGATTGCCCACGTCCGGACCCGCCTTGGTCGTGTGAGGGGAAGTTGCCCCACATAGTGTGAATACTCTAATTTTTGTTCGTAAAGTGTGGCTGTCGCGTTGGTAGCCGGTTGCAACGAGCCCCGCAACGCCAACAAACCCTCAGGAGATTTCCATGGCATCCCGTCTCAAAAAAGCCGCACAAGCTGCAAAATCAGCCTCCCCCGTCGATCAAATCACTGAAAAGCTGAGCCAAGTCGCCGCGAGCCTGTCAGAACAGCAAATGGCCAAGCAAGTCATGGAATCCGCCCAGCAAATCTGGCTGGCCGGCTTGGGCGCATTCTCCAAGACCCAGGTTGAAGGCAAAAAAGTCTTTGAAACGCTGGTCAAGCAGGGTGAAGCGCTCGAAACCCGTACCCGCCATGTGGCCGAAGCCACCATGGAAACCGCGCGCGATCAGGCGACCAAAACCATTGAAATGGCATCCGGCAAGTTTGACAAACTCGAACATGTTTTTGAAACACGCGTCCACAAGTCATTAAATCGTCTGGGCGTGTTGACCAGCAAAGACGTCGAGGCATTGTCGGCGCAAGTCGCCGAACTCGCCGACGCGGTGCGAGCCTTGATGGCACAGGAAAAGCGCACAACAACTGCGCGCCCCGCCGCAAAAAAACCAGCCGTCAAAGCGACCGCGAAAAAACCAGCCGCGAAAAAACCGGCTTCCAAGAAAGTGGCTCGCAAGAAATAATCGGTCGCCGCTGAAAGGCGGCTGTCGCACCAGCTCCTCCTCGTCCCGATTCTTTTGGAAAACGGACGACTTCAAGCCCGAATCGCAAGATTCGGGCTTCTTTTTGTGCGGTGCGCAATAACGTTTCGGGCGACGGTCCTAGTCGCGCAATACCCGTTCGACCAACTTGACGTAGGCCTTTTGCGCATCCTCGGTCGACATACCCTTGATCTTGGTCCACGCGTCAAACTTGGCCCGCCCGGCAAAGTCGGTGAATCCCGGCCGCTCGCCTGTCACATCGCCTTCGGTGGCCTGCTTGAAATGCGCATACAGCCGTAGTTTCATGTCGTTGCCAGGGTCGGTTTTTGCCTTGGTGACATCTTTTGCGGCTTTTTCAAACAGCTTTTTTGAATCCGACATCGGGTCTCTCCTCGAAAAATAGCGGTTTTGGGACAATTTGATACGACAACCCGTGGCTGAGGGGTTTGCATGGGGGGCTAATCCCGCTAAAGTAACTCTAACGGATTCAATCAGGCATCGCAATTTTGCCCCTGAATTGGTTCCCAGCGCGCTCGGCAGTCCCGCAGTTGGTGGAGGGGCGGGAAATCAAGACGTCGAACGACCGTAGTCAAACGACATAAAAACGACAAAGATCGATCATGGCGAGCATCCCCGGCATTCCTTCGTTTTCCGTGCTTGGCCGCGAACGCATGACAGGCGTCGACACGGCATGGCTGCGAATGGAGCATCCGACCAATCTGATGATGATTGTCGGTGTGATGATATTCAAACAAAAGCTCAGCCATCAAAAGTTGACCGCCACGTTGGAACAGCGCTTTTTGACCTATAAGCGATTCAAGCAAAAAGCGATTCAGGATCCGACCGGCGCGTGGTGGGAAACTGACAAGAAATTTGACCTGGCGAACCACGTCAAACGCGGCAAACTGGGCGGTCGTGGCAGCAAGCACGATCTGGAAAACTATGTCAGTCAGCTCGCCAGTGAGCCGCTCGATTTCACCAAGCCGCTTTGGCAATTCCATCTGGTCGAAAACTACCACGGTGGTTCCGCCCTGGTCACGCGCATCCACCATTGTTACGCCGACGGCGTTGCGCTGATTTCGGTAATGTTGTCGCTCACCGGCGACTCGCCCGCGGCGAGTTTGTTGAAACCAAAAAAAGCCGAGAAGCGGCCCAAAGACGAAATGGATTTTTGGACCTCGGTGTCCAAGCCGATGGCCTCGGTCATGTCTGGCGCGATGAAACTCACCCGCGGCATTGTCGAACAGGGTCTCGAGATTGCCAAGGACCCCGCCACCATGCGCGAGTTCGCCACCAAAGGCGTTGAACTGGCCGAAGAGCTGCGAAAAATCGCCGTGATGCAGCCTGATACACCGACCCGTTACAAAGGCCTGCTCGGCGGCCAAAAACGTGTCGCATGGTGCGAGCCGTTACCGCTCGCCGAGGTAAAAGTGGTCGGCAAAGCCCTGGGCGCATCGGTCAACGATGTCTTGTTGGCAACAGCGGCGGGCGCGTTGCGTGACTATTTGCAACGCCACAATGACCCGACCGATCAAGTCGAGTTGCGCGCAGTGGTGCCGGTCAACCTGCGACCGATTGATAAGGCCAGCGAATTGGGCAACCAGTTCGGATTGGTGTTTGTCGATCTGCCGGTCGGCGTGGAAGACCCGATCGAACGGACTGAGTTGGTACGATCACGCATGTCCGCACTAAAAGGATCGTCGCAGCCGATTGTCGCGTTTGTATTGTTGTCGGCGGTCGGGCTTGGGCCAAAAATCCTGCAGGATCAAATCAGTGGTCTGATCGGCCGCAACGCGACCGCCGTGATGACCAACGTACCCGGGCCGCAGAAGCCGCTCTATCTTGCCGGTTGCGAAATCGATGAAATTGAATTCTGGGTGCCGCAATCCGGCGGCATCGGCATGGGCCTGTCGATCTTGACCTACAACGGCAAGGTGCAGTTCGGTCTGATCACGGATCAACGTCTGGTACCAGACCCCAACAACATCATCGACCGTTTTGGTGAAGAATTCGAAAAATTGGTGATGATGACCTTGATGGGTCCGTATGGCCCGGAGTTTGACGATGCGTTGGCGGAGGTGTTTGGCGACGCGGCGCAAGCCGCGGGTGCGTCGTCGGTGAAACCGCGCGCACCACGCAAGCCGCGCGCAACATAGCATCAGGGCCCGGCCGATGACAAACGCAATCATTGCCGGCGCCACCGGTCTGACGGGTGGCGCACTGCTGGCACGGCTGGTCGCGGACCAACGTTATTCAAAAATCTATACGCTGGAGCGCCGCCAGCGCAAACCTATCGCCCCCGGTCATCATCCACAGGTCGTCGATTTTTCC
>JANOEV010000412.1:0-4224 GCA_031413695.1 Burkholderiales bacterium | reverse complement strand
TGTAGCCGTTCCACGGCATAAATGCGACCAGCAGATTTTGTCCAAGTGCCAATTCGCCCATATCGGTTGATGCACCGTCGGCGATCACGTCGTTCTTGGCCAGAAAATCACCAACCTTGACCAGCGGACGCTGGTTGATATTGGTGTTTTGGTTTGAACGCACGTACTTGGTGAGGTTATAAATATCCACACCAGCTTCGCCGGCATTTGTTTCATTGTCGTTGACACGAACCACCACACGGCCTGCATCAACAAAATCAACGCGACCACCGCGGCGTGCGAGCACAGCCGTACCCGAGTCCATCGCAACAGTACGCTCGATACCAGTACCGACGAGTGATTTTTCCGCACGCAGGCAAGGCACCGCCTGGCGTTGCATGTTTGATCCCATCAAGGCGCGGTTTGCGTCATCGTGTTCGAGGAACGGGATCAACGACGCGGCGACCGACACAATTTGTGCGGGTGCAACGTCGATGTAGTCGATGGTTTCCGGACGCGCCAACATAAATTCGTTGTGCTGGCGGCAGCTCACCAACTCATCCAGGAAATGACCGGCCTTGTCGGTATCGGCATTCGCCTGGGCGATGGTGTACTTGCTCTCTTCAATCGCCGAGAGGTATTCAATTTCGTTGGTCACCTTGTTGTTGACCACCTTGCGGTACGCGGTTTCGATAAAACCGTAATCGTTTACCTGGGCATACAGCGCCAGCGAATTGATCAGACCAATGTTTGGTCCTTCAGGTGTTTCGATCGGGCAGACCCGGCCGTAATGGGTCGGATGCACGTCGCGGACTTCAAAACCAGCGCGCTCGCGTGTCAAACCACCCGGCCCGAGCGCTGAAACGCGGCGCTTGTGGGTGATTTCTGACAACGGATTGGTTTGGTCCATAAACTGCGACAGCTGTGACGAACCAAAAAATTCCTTGATCGCGGCTGAAACCGGCTTGGCGTTGATCAAATCATGTGGCATCAGATTTTCTGATTCAGCCTGCGAGAGGCGCTCACGCACCGCGCGCTCGACGCGCACCAAACCTGAACGGAACTGGTTTTCAGCCAGTTCACCCACCGACCGTACGCGACGGTTGCCAAGGTGATCAATGTCATCAACTTCGCCGCGACCGTTGCGCAGTTCAACCAGAATCTTGATGACGGCTACGATATCTTCGGTCGACAATGTCATCGCGCCGGTGAGTTCATCGCGACCGACACGACGGTTGAACTTCATGCGGCCGACTGCCGACAGGTCGTAACGGTCCGGCGAGAAGAACAACGCGTTGAACAGCGTGTTGACGGAATCTTCGGTTGGCGGCTCACCCGGACGCATCATGCGATAGATTGCGACTTTGGCGTTCAGCACGTCGACGGTTTCATCAATCCGCAGGGTCGATGAAATGTAAGCGCCCTGATCAAGATCGTTTGTGTAGAGCGTATAGATCGACTCGACACCCGCGTCGATCAGTTTGCGCAAACTGACTTCGGTGAGTTCTTCATTGGCATTGGCCACGACTTCACCGGTCTCGGTGTTGACGATGTTGGTCGCGAGGACCCGGCCGATCATGTATTCCTCGTTGACCGGCAGCATCTTCATCTTTGACGCTTCCATGTCGCGGATGTGCTTGGCGGTGATACGTTTGTCTTTTTGGACAATGACCTTGCCGTCTTTCGACATGATGTCGAATTTGGCGGTTTCGCCCTTCAAACGGTCCGGCACCAGCTCGAGTTCGATCTCGCCTTTTTTGGTGATCTGGAACTGGTCGAAATCAAAAAATTCGCGCAGGATCTGATCCGGTGTGTAACCGAGCGCCTTGAGCAGGATGGTGACCGGCATTTTGCGGCGACGGTCAACACGGAAATACAAATAATCCTTTGGGTCGAATTCAAAATCGAGCCATGAACCACGGTATGGAATCACCCGCGCGGAGAACAGTAACTTGCCTGAGGAGTGGGTCTTGCCGCGATCGTGTTCAAAAAACACGCCGGGCGAACGGTGCAACTGCGAAACGATCACGCGCTCGGTACCATTGATCACAAACGAGCCGTTTTGCGTCATGAGTGGAATCTCGCCCATGTACACTTCCTGCTCCTTCATTTCCTTGACAGTCGGCTTGGATGCTTCACGATCCATGATCACCAGGCGAACCTTGGCGCGCAACGGCGACGCGTAGGTGAGGCCGCGCTGTTGACATTCCAACACGTCGAACGGCGGCTGGCTGAGGGTGTAGCTTTGGAATTCCAGACGCGCAAACTGGTTGTGCGAAACAATCGGAAATACCGAATCAAAAGCGGCCTGCAAGCCCTGCAGGTTGCGGGTCGCGACAGCAACGTCTGCCTGCAGAAATTCAGCGTACGAATTGAGCTGCGTTGCCAACAGAAAAGGGATATCGAGAACACTGGCGCGCTTGGCAAATGATTTGCGAATGCGTTTTTTCTCGGTGTAGGTGTAACGGGACGGTGCGGGGGAGTTTACGGCGTGGGACATTACGGATCTCCGAACGTTGTGTCGCGCTGCGAGGCTCGCAGCGTCAATGTTCTTCGACTGGCGCAGACGATATTTTGTCGGCGTCATTTGGTGAAGGGCCGCTACCCTTCGCTGGCGGACAGTGACTGACGTCACCCGGACCAAACGTCTTCTGCAGTCGTTTCAGAAGACAAAACAAAGTTTTTGCATCAACAACAACTTTGTTTTGGCATCTAAACCAAAAATGAAACTCTATATTTGACGGTTGTCTTCAGGCACTTTTGCCCGAAGATCGCCGCCAATATTGCACTTTCAAAAACCAAAAAAACTGGAGGGAACAAAGGCCGGAAACGAATTTCCAGCCTTTGCCCCAACATTTCAACGAAACTCAGATACCAATTTTGGTTCGCTTGCGCGAGCGAGCGGGGATGATTTTTCTCCGAAGCGCGCAGCCGTATGTTGTATACGGCGAGCACTGCAAGAGGAAAAGCGCCCCGCGCAGCCAGCAAGCGAAAAAAAATTATTTGAGTTCGACTTTGGCGCCGGCTTCTTCCAGCTTCTTCTTCATTGCTTCAGAGTCAGCCTTGTTTGCGCCTTCTTTAACGGCTTTTGGTGCGCCTTCAACCAATGCTTTGGCTTCAGCCAGACCCAAACCGGTGATCTCGCGTACTGCCTTGATCACGCCGATTTTGTTTGCGCCGAATTCCATCAACATAACGTTGAATTCAGTTTTTTCCTCAGCCACTGCTGCGGCTGCACCACCGGCTGCAGGAGCCGACATTGCTGCTGCGGATACGCCGAACTTTTCTTCGATCGCTTTTACCAGATCGTTCAAGTCCATGACCGACATTGTGTCGAGGGATGCCAGAAATGCGTCTTTATCGAATGCCATGATGTGTTTCCTTTACAAATTTACAAATACTGTTGAATAGATTGATTGGTGAACAAGTGCTTGTCACACACGTCGCGAGACGTTAAGCCGCTGCCGGCCCGGATTTTTGTTCTGCCACCGCCGCGAGCACACGCGCCACACGCGAGATAGGCGACTGCAACAAGCCCACCAATTGCGCGAGAAGCACTTCTTTGCCCGGGATGTTGGCCAGCGCTTTGACGGCGGACTCATTAAGAGCCTTGCCGTTGTACGCGCCTGCCTTGATGACAAACTTTTCATTTGCTTTGGCGAAATCGTTGACCACTTTCGCCGCGGCAACTGCATCTTCCGAGAAGCTATAAATCAACGGACCGACCATCTGGTCTTTGAGCACTTCAAATGAAGTCCCCTCGACTGCACGGCGTGCCAGCGTGTTTTTGATCACACGCAGGTAAACGCCTTGTGCACGCGCTTCCGCACGCAGGTTGGTCATGTTGACAACACCCGTGCCGCGATACTCCGCCAACACCATCGTCTGCGCTTTCGCAATATTTGCGATCACTTCCGAGACGACTTCTTTCTTGCCTTCCAGATTCAAACTCACGTTTGATCTCCTTTCGTTGAAAAATGAATACCGGCGTAAGTGCCTGTATCCAACCTCACCGCGACATTCGCTTGGAGATCATGTGACTGAATAATCAATCACCCGAAATCGTTGCGGGTCACGCCATCTGCGTAGGGAGACTTTCGTCAATTAATTGCGGCTCGCGCCACAACCCTACGGTCTTGGATAACCCCGCCGCTTCGATACACTGAAGCCACGAGACCCAAATCAAGACTCAAGCTTTGCTTGAGTCGCTGTCCCTGCACAGGCCGGGACCCAATCTCTTATTAC
>JANOEV010000411.1:0-5778 GCA_031413695.1 Burkholderiales bacterium | reverse complement strand
AATCGCAACATCGTCAAGAGCGTCGATTTTTCCGCACCGGGCGTACTGCCGGACTGCGACGACGCCTTTTGCTGCCTCGGCACGACGATCAAGAAAGCCGGCTCACAGGCGGCCTTTCGCGCGGTGGATTTTGACTACGTGTTGAATTTTGCAAAGGCGGCAAAATCTGCCAAGGTCAAAAAATTCCTGGTTGTCAGTGCGCTTGGTGCAAGCCCGAATTCTGCGGTCTTCTACAATCGTGTCAAAGGTGAAATCGAACAAGCGCTTGAAACGGTCGGTTTCGATTCCCTGCATATTTTTCAACCGTCATTGCTGCTCGGTGATCGCGCCGAGTCACGCTTGGGCGAACGTATCGGTATCGGTGCATTCGCCGCAATTGCGCCACTGCTGGTTGGCCGCGCACGCAAATATCGTCCGATTGCAGCGGATGATGTTGCGCAGGCCATGATCAAAGTGGCATCGCGTGGGATTACCACCGTGCACGCGGTGTTTCGTTACGCGTCGGATGAGATTGCGTTGTTGGCCGGCAGTTAGCCAGCGACTGCCGCCACCAATTCGATTTCAAGCAGGTATCCATTCCGAAACGTCCCGACCGGAATAATTGCGCGCGCCGGTTTGTGATCGCCGAAGAATTTTGCATATTCGGCATTCACATCCGCCCAATAGTCGGTACTGGAAACAAATATCGTCGCCTTCAACACCAGGTCGCGTCGCGATCCCGCCGCGAGCAGGATCGCCTCGGCATTGACCAGGCATTGACGCGTCTGCGCTTGAATCGTTGGCGGTGTGAAATCCGGCCTGCCTGGAACGCGCGGCAGTTGGCCGGAGATAAAGACAAATCCGTTGTGAACCACAGCCGGTGAGTAGTGGCCGGGCGGAATGGGAAGCGATGCATCGTTGACGAGTTTCATTGTTTCATCCAGGGGAGTTTGTCGAGATCGACATTGCCGCCGGTCAGGATGATCCCAACCCGCTTGTTCTTGACGTCGAGGGTGCCTTCGAGAATTGCGCCCAACGGGGGACTGCATGACGCCTCACAAATAATTTTTGCGTATTCCCACGTCATGCGCATTGCACGAATCACGTTTTCCTCGGATGCGACGCCAATGCCGTCGACATTGGCGCGGATGATGTTGAAGGTTCGCTCTGACAACACCGTCAGTAGTCCGTCGCAAATCGATTTTGGCGTCTGCTCGGTAACCCGGACGCCGCTTGTAAAGGAACGTGCGCCATCGTCGGCCCCGCGCGGTTCGCCGCCGTAGACCTTGATCGACGGTTTGATGCCTTTGGCCGCAATCGACGTTCCCGACAACAAGCCTCCGCCGCCCAACGGCGAAATCACCACGCCCAGATCTGGAACCTGGTCGAGCAATTCAATCGTTGCCGTGCCCTGCCCGGCAATAACGGTGTCGTTGTCAAATGGGTGAATCATCTCGTAGCCGTGACGATTGATGAGCTCATCCACCGCTGCTTGTCGTGCGGCGATATTCGGCGCACAAAAAACAATCTCCGCACCGTATCCCGCAATCGCGCGTTTTTTCGGCAACGGCGCGTTTTCCGGCACCACCACCGTTGCCTTGATGCCGCGCAAGCCGGCGGCCCAAGCCAACGCGGCACCGTGATTACCCGACGAATGCGTTACCACCCCGCGTTTGGCGGCGGCAGCATCGAGCGAGAAAATGGCGTTGGCGGCGCCGCGCGCCTTGAACGCGCCGACCTTCTGGAAATTTTCACATTTGAAAAAAATGGTCGCGCCAACTTCACGATTGATGAATTCACAGGTCACCACCGGTGTGTGGTGAATATACGGCTTGATGCGGGCATGCGCGGCGCGGATCGTGTCGAGCGTTAGCGTGGTCATTTTGTATTGTTCATTCGTCTTCGAGTTCCGACTTGGCGATTTCGATATCCATGATCTCCATGGCATCGCGGCCTTTCATCTTGGCTGCCATTTCATAGAGCTTGGTCGCCTTGCCGATTTCCTTGTCCTTGAACAGCATCAGCAATCCGTTTGCATATTCGATATGCGCAACCGGCGACTGCGGGTTGAGTTTGATGGCGGTTTCATAGTGTTTGACCGCGTCGTCCTTGTTCGCGCCGTAGGTCAACTTGCCGACCAGCGCGCCGACCTTGTCGATAATCTCGGCATGATATGCGCCCATCGCTGTGTGGGCATCGGCGTGTTTGGCATCAAGTTTGAGCGCCGTCTCTAGTGCGGCCTTGATCTTGCCACCGTAACCTTCCTTGAGCGCCTTCATCACTGAAATCGATTGTGAATAACGTCCCGCTGAGAACGCATACTGGTAATGGGTGTTGGCATTTTTTGGCTCCGCTTTGGCTGCGTCCAATGCCAATGCCATCGCCTCTTCAAACAGCTTGATTTTTGCCGCGTCCTTTTTTTCGACATGATTGGCATAAATCGAAATGGCCTTGAGGGCAACCGTGTGACCGACACCAAGGGTCGCGGCGGTGGCGAAATCGCCGGCATGAAACGCGCGCCACGCATCCTGCATCACAACGTCTTTCGGCCAGGCTTCATTGTCGCCCTTGTGCAGCCCGTCCCACTGTTTTTTGAGCGCGTCACCCGCGTAGGTGATCGCCTTTGCATCAACCGGGGTTTTTGCCCACGACCTTGTCGTTTTTGCCATTGTTTTCTCCGTCCTCGTATTTACGCCACCATTAATATCTCGATTGCGCCACTAGTTGGTATAACTTTCCATCAGATGGTCGAGATGCAACTTTGCATCACCGATCAAAAAAGGCGAAATCAGCGACATCACCTGATAAACGCCACGCGTCAGATGTTTTTCTGGATCGTCCTTGATGCCGGCGCGCTGTTTCAGATTTTCATAGTTGAGCCAGTAGGTGGCGACCACCATGATATTTTCCGCCAGCGTGGCAATTTCAGCAGGGCCGGCGCGCATCGCCCGGCCATTGGCCAGCGCTTCACACAACACCCGCACTGCCTCGCGTTTGTGGGTGATGATGATATTAAAATGCGAGCGCAATTTTTCGTCTCGTGCCAGCAAGTCATCCAGATTGCGATACAAAAACCGGTACGCCCATATCCGCTCGAACATCATGTGCAAATAAAGCCACAAATCTTCCATCGCCGAACCGATGTCGGTAATCTCTGTCGGCGCGACATCGATCTGCCGCTCAAAATCGGCGAACAAAAAATGAATGATTTCATCCTTGTTACGGAAATGATAGTAAAGATTGCCGGGTGAAATATTCAATTCGTCCGCGATGTGTCCCGTCGTGACATTTGACTCGCCGTGATCGTTGAACAGGGCAAGACTGACGCTCAGGATGCGCTCGCGGGTACGTGCCGAACGCGATGGCGCGGCGGCAGACGGCGGCGGTTTGGATGGTGGCGGTGGCGGGCGCGGAGCGGACGGCATGCGCGAATGTTACACCGCCAAGGCGGGCGAATTCGACTACGCGCGGCTTCTGGCGACAAATTTCTCGAGTTCGTTGATCGCGTCATCCAAATCAACCGTCGCAACCGCCAGACGTACTTCCTTGGGTGTCCTGCGACCGCGTTTGAATAAAGTATCGTCGAGTGTCCGCTTGTCGTCCTTGAGTTTGTCCAGATCGAGCGTGATACCGTACTTCGCCAGCACCGGCGCCAACTCAAATCGACGCTTCAGCAGGTCAACCCTGGTACGTTGATATGCGTGTTCACAAACTTTTTTGCGCGACGCATAAGAAAACAAATTGGTGAAAAATATTTTGCTATCGTCGCTCGACGGTTCAAACAACACGACGTCACGGTCGCCATATTGACCGACATATTTTTGCAGGGCGACGTGCATGCGCGAATGAATAATGGTGCGGAAAGTTTGGGACAACACCGTCAACAGGCCGCCCTCGATCAGTTTCTCCATGCGCTGCCTGCCCTTGCGGTTTGCGGCATCGGCATCAAACGGCACCAGCGGATTGACACACAAAACCAGTTGCGCGCCCTCCTCCAGCGCCACCGAGGCGTTCAGCGTCTTCTTTAGCGCACCATCAACATAATAGTGTCCTTCAATTTCCACCGGTGGAAACAGGCCGGGCAACGCCGCAGATGCCTGCACCGCTTTTGAAATCGGCACGTGGTCAAATCCGGGTCCGCCAAAGCGGATTGATTCGCCGGTATCAAGATCCGTTGCGACTGAAAACAACTTGTGTTTGAGTTGCCGAAAGTCGTTGGTGCGTCCCGGCTGGTTGAAGGTCCGTTCCAAAAAAATACGGATGGCGTCGTTTTCAAACACCCCCGTCGGCAACGCCCGCGCCATTGGCGCAAAACTCTCCATGGCGGCACTGGTAAACGGGTGGCGGATTTTTGCGCCGGCGAATCGCAGCAGACCCTGCGCAAACAATCCCGGCACCATTTTTGCGCGCCGGAAATATTCGGCAAATGCCGGACGCAAAAAAACTTCGGGCTTTAATGCCCCGGTTTTTTTGTCGTTTGCCTTATTTTCGATGAACAGACTGAAAATTTCAGCCGGCGTGAAATTATTGGCCAATCCGGCGGTGATAAAGCTGCCCGCGGAAACACCAACGTAAACGTCCATGTCGTTGAGATCCAAGCCCTGCAACGATTCATCCAGCGCCATCAACACGCCGATTTCGTACATCGCCCCAAGCGGTCCACCGCCTGCCAGCGCCAGACCGATTTTTGGCCGGCCTTTTCCGGGCACATTGCGACGCGACGCCGGCTTATTGGCGAGCGCTTTTGCAACGGGTCGGTTTGCCTTTTTTGATTCGGCTCTCTCATGCTCACTCCGTCTTTGGTCACACTTTCCGCCGATACATATAAAAATGGGGAACATCATCCTGATGGTCCCCATTCTAGCCTGCATCGTTCAACTACCGCCTGCATTGCCGGAACATCGTCCGACGCAGCAGGCCGTAATTTAGACCCGAACGCCGCGTTTGTTAAGCAGATTCAGCGCCTTTTGCAAGTCGGCCATACGCACCTGCAACTCACGCACATTTTGCGCGGATGGCACACCAAAGGTATTGAGTGTTTTGGCAACGCGCGATTCAAACACATGCTCCAATTTGGTCACACCCTCTTTGGCGTTGGCAATGGTTGCGTCGACCGTCTTGGCAACACCGGCTGTCATCGACTTGCGGCTTTTCTTGGCGAATGCCTTGACTTCTTTTGCAGCCTGATTCGCCTTGGCTTGTGCCAATGCAGCCGCCTGTGACTGCATTTTTTTGCCTTCCCGCACGAACAAACCTGATTTGACGGCGAGCTTTTCAGTCGCTTCGGTTGTCATGTTACGCAGCGCTTCTGCCTGCTTTGCAATCACCTTGTACACCTTCATCGCTTCACCCTGGGCGCGTTCAACCGCGTTTACACCGGCACCGATGCCGGCCAATGCGACACTGCGCGGGGACATCTTTAAGGTGGCTTTATTGACAACGCGTTTTGCAACGGTTTTTTTCGCAGCCGGACGGGCAACACGCTTGATCGGTTTCTTGGTCATTTGAATCTCCTTGTGCATTAAAAGGTGGGGCGTGCTTTGCGACGCGCGATCTTGCCAAGATGACCGACAAACCAGCGCTGACTTGAAAGTGTATTGCGCGCCATTAGAGTTTTCACACTAAAGAAACCCTTTGGTGCTGCATTTCTAAATGGCAGACACCATTAACCACGGCAGTTTGCAGACAAAAACGCGTGAAAATGCCCGCCAAATCGACACTTTTATCCTTATCCAGCGAAGTTTTTGTGTGCTGCCGTGACGCAAACCAGCGCCGGAGAAATCAAACGCCTTATGTTCG
>JANOEV010000410.1:0-2118 GCA_031413695.1 Burkholderiales bacterium | reverse complement strand
GCCGTTGCCCCAGCCGACGCTGGTGAAACAACGGCGTCACAGGCGGCCCAATCGCCGGTACCGTTGACAGGCAATTCCGGCGCAGAGAGCGCGTCGGCGACGGCAATTTTGCCGCCGACAACGGCAGCGCCGGTTGCCGCGCCGCCGCCCGGGCGATTGGCACCTGCCTTTGCTGAGCGGATTTCAATCGAATACAAATTAACCTCGTCAATTGCCGATGGCGTCTCAAATTTCAAATGGACCCGCAAAGGTGATGAGTACGACATTGAATCAAGCACCCAGGCGACCGGGTTTTTGATTGCCGCACTGACCGGCGTGATCTATCAACAAAGCCGCGGCACCATCACCGAAGATGGCTTGCGACCAACCGCGTTTTCCATCCGTCGCGGCGATGGCGAGGCGGAAACGGCTGAATTTCAACGGCCCACCAATTCGCTTTTGTTCAAGCGTGGCAATAACGTGCGCACCGTGCCCATGAATCGGGAAATGCAGGATATGCAGAGTTTCCTGTTTCAGCTTGCCTATGATGCGCCGCGCATTGCCGAGGGCGACGGCAGGCTCGACGTGCTGGTGACCAACGCCCGCAAGGTATACCGTTATCAATTCAAAAAAATCAGCGAAGAAATCGTCGAAACGCGATTTGGCCCGGTTGACACAATTCGCTTGCTTTCGGAAGCGGCCAACCCGGAAGACGCCTATGAGGTCTGGCTGGCGCCGAAATATTCATATTTACCGGTCAGACTCAAACTCTACCTGGGTAGATTCCCGTTTGAGCAAATTGCCACCAGAATCGGTGTGGCAGGTGCCGAATATTCGGCTACGCCAAAGGATTTCCCGCCGCCGTCGGCAACACGGCCCCCACCCTTGTCCGAATAGCGCTGCTACTGTCGCCGCGAGCTGAGCCCGGTCTGGGCGGGCCAATCTCCAGACTTGGAATACGCTCTCAGGTCTGCGATAATAGCGGATTGCAATGTGGCCGTTTATCTAGCGAAATTAACCAATTGCGAAGATAGGCGAGACGTGAGTCATCCTCGTCCGGCATCTGCGGTTGCACCGGGCGCAATACACCCAATATCGCCCGTTTTTGACCTGTTTATTTGTCTATACGTATATTCGCCACCATGCCGCTTACCTTAGCCCTGTATCACGCATTAGTTGACGCGTTGACTGTCATCCTGCCGCTTACCTCGCCTGCTGATATCGGCCTGAAGCGGTATTTCAAAGAGCATCCAAAACTCGGATTACGCGATCGCAGCTTTATTGCCGAGACGGTTTATACCGTTTTGCGTCACCGCCGCTTTATTGAACATGTTGTCACCGACGGTTCGCCGCGCAGGATGGCGCTGGTGGCATTGACCCGTTTTATGGGCATCAGTGTGCGCGATTTGCATACCGTGCTGCGCGGTGGCGATGAAACGTGGCTGGCGCAATTAAAGGCCAAGAAACTCGACAACCTCTCGATCGGCATTGAAGCTGAACTGCCGGATTGGTTGATCGCCCGCCTGCGCGCCGCCGGCATGACCGATGCCAAAATTATTGATTTTGTGGGTCCAGGCAAGTTGATGGTTAACGTCGGTTCGGTGGGTCAACCAAGAGACAGTGACCCACGGGCTTGTTATGTCATCCTGACCGACGACGAAATCGAGTTTCGTCGCGTAGAATACCCGTTCGAGGAAACGATTGCGAAGATTTATCAGGTCAGCCAGCTAGACAACATGCTGGGTGATCGGTTGCGCGGTGGTCGATAGGTTCAATCGAGAAAGCAATCAGCTGTGAAACGCGCCATCATCAGTGACATTCATAGCAACCTCGATGCGCTGGATGTTGTGCTCGCAGAAATCCGCAGCGAGGGGATCAGGCATGTTTACTGTTTGGGGCGTCGTGGTCGGCTACGGACCGAATCCGCGAGAGTGCATTGATCGGGTCATGGAGTTAGACCGCTGCATTCTCGGCAATCATGACCAGGGGGCTCTGTTCGACCCAGAGGGCTTTAGCAGTGGAGCCGAGCGCGCCATATTCTGGACTCGCGAACAACTCGAAGCCCCACTTGACCCCGCGCGCCCGGACGATCCGCAGTTGCTAGAAACGCAGCGACGGCGATGGAATTTCTTATGTGAG
>JANOEV010000409.1:0-8692 GCA_031413695.1 Burkholderiales bacterium | reverse complement strand
GCTGACGACGCTGCAGCAGCTCTCGCCCGCCGAGAAGCTGGACATTGTCGCTTCTCGTCTGGACTACCCGACAGTCAGGAGCGAGTGGCAGCGCACGAGCCCCGATTGAAGGCATCGACGCCGCCCACAAGTTGACGATCCTCTCGGCCATTGCCTTTGGTGTGCCAATCCAGTTTGACAAGGCCTATACAGAGGGCATTTCCAAGCTGACCGACAAGGACATCAAGTACGCCGAACAATTGGGCTACCGCATCAAGTTGTTGGGCATTACCAAGTTCGCCAAAGATGGCATTGAATTGCGTGTACACCCGACCCTGATTCCTGAGAAACGCCTGATCGCCAATGTTGAAGGCGTGATGAACGCCATCCTGGTCAAGGGTGATGCGGTCGGCGCGACGCTGTATTACGGCCGTGGCGCCGGCGCCGAAGCCACCGCCAGCGCGGTGGTGGCCGATCTGGTTGATGTGACGCGCATGTTGACCTCCGACCCCGAACAGCGCGTGCCGCATCTGGCGTTTCAGCCCGATCAATTGCACGACACACCGATTCTGCCGATGGGCAAAGTTGAGACGGCGTATTACCTGCGCCTGTCGGTTTACGACAAACCGGGCGTGATGGCGGACGTGACACGCATCCTTGCAGACAGCAATATTTCGATTGATGCGATGCTGCAAAAGGAAGCCGAGGAGGGCGAGGATGTGGTTGATGTGATCATCCTGACGCACCGTTGCATTGAGGAAAACGCCAATACCGCCATTGCCAAAATTGAAAAACTGGCGACCATCGCCAACAAGGTGGTCCGCATTCGATTGGAAGAGTTGAACTGACATGCGTCTGAATCAAGTCACCGTTGTTGTTGATAACGTGATTGCTGCTGCGGATTTTTATTCACGTCTGGGACTCAAACAGATTGTGCGCTCTGACCACTACGCGCGTTTTGTTTGTCCCGATGGGGATGGCACGTTTTCGGTCCATCTGGGCGATCGACCCACAACAGCCAATACCGTTGTCTATTTCGAAACCGACACGCTCGATGAAACTGTCGCGCGACTCAAACGCGACGGCTTGGTGTTTGACACAAACCCGACCGATGAGCGCTGGTTGTGGCGTGAAGCCCGGTTGCGCGATCCGAGTGGCAACCCGATATGTTTGTACCATGCCGGCGAAAATCGACTCAATCCGCCATGGCGTTTGCCGGAGTCCATGACATGACCATGCGTTACGTAAGCAGCCGGGGTACGGCCGGTGGTGCGGATGATGCGTCGCTGACGTTTTGTGAAGTGCTGCTTGAAGGGTTGGCGCCAGACGGCGGTCTGTACCTGCCGCAATCGTATTCGTCACTCAGCGGCGACGACTTGCAGGCAATGCGCGGCATGTCGTATGCGGCGCTTGCCTACGCAATCATCTCGCGATATGCCGACGATATGCCGGCAGCCGACCTAAAGGCGATGCTCGACAAGACCTATACCGCCGGGGTATTTGGCGCGGCCGCCATCACGCCCGTGGTGACACTCGAGCCCGGTCTGCATTTGCTGAAATGTTCAAACGGCCCGACGCTGGCGTTTAAAGATATTGCCATGCAGTTTCTCGGACACCTGATTGAGTATGTGTTGGCACGCGAGCACCGTACCCTCAACATCCTCGGCGCAACGTCAGGTGATACCGGTTCGGCGGCCGAGTATGCAATGCGTGGCAAAGCCGGCGTAAATGTCTTTATGTTATCGCCGCGCGGCAAAATGTCGCCGTTCCAAACTGCGCAAATGTTCACGCTGCAGGATGCCAATATCCACAACATCGCGGTCGACGGCGTATTTGACGACTGTCAGGACGTTGTCAAGGCCGTTTCAAACGATCTGGCGTTTAAGGCGCGCCACAATATCGGGGCGGTTAACTCGATCAACTGGGGCCGCATCGTTGCGCAGGTGGTTTATTATTTCAAGGCCTACTTTGCCGTCACCCGCATGAATGATGAGAAGGTTTCATTCGCCGTGCCGTCGGGTAATTTTGGCAATGTGCTTGCCGGACACGTGGCGCGCATGATGGGTTTGCCGATTTCCCAGCTGGTGGTTGCGACCAACGAAAATGATGTGCTCGATGAGTTTTTCACCAGCGGACGTTATCGCCCGCGCAAATCGGCTGAGACCCAGCAAACATCCAGCCCGTCGATGGACATTTCGAAGGCATCAAACTTTGAGCGCTTCTTGTATGACCTGGTCTGGCGGGATCCGGCGATGGTGCGGGAATTGATGTGGAAGGTGGACAATGACGGCGGATTTGATCTGGCGAGCTGTGAAGATGTATGGAAGCGTCTGCCGGGTTTCGGTTTTGTTTCGGGGCGCAGCAACCATGCTGATCGTATCGCCACCATTCGCGCCGTTTGGGAAAAGTATCAGATTGAAATCGATACACACACCGCCGATGGTGTAAAGGTTGCGCTGGAACATCGCCAGCCCGGCGTGCCGATGGTCTGTCTTGAAACCGCCTTGCCGGCTAAATTCGAAGCCAGTATGATCGAGGCGCTCGGTCGACCACCACAACGGCCGCCGCAGTTTGTCGGCATTGAAAGCCTGCCGCAGCGGTTTGAGGTGATACCCGCCAATGCGGACGCGGTCAAAGCGTTTATCGAGCAAGTGACGCGTTAGCGGATGTAGAAGTGGCTAGGCGTAAAGTCGCCTATCGGCGGCGCTTTTCAGGCATTTATGCCTCAAACGCCTCGCAAATATTGGGGTTTTACATCGGTTGGGAAGTTGTACAAGGCCAAAAAGCCGACATTCCCGCCGAAGGTCCAATTGCATCTGTTTCAGTTAGTTATCCATGACGCCAGAACGCCCGGACTTAAATTGACTAGTAGACAGAACTACGCCTAAGGCGTATAGTAGTTCTATGTATACGGTCGTAGAAACTGTCCTGTTCCAGAAGCAGTGGCCGCTCTACTGGAACGAAGACGAGCGGGGTGAGTTCGCGGCGTACATCGCCGCGTATCCGGACGCCGGCGACGTAGTACCCGAATCTGGTGGCATCCGAAAAGTCCGCTGGCGCCGAAGGGGCACGGGAAAATCTGGAGGTGTTCGCGTCATTTACTTTACGCGGACAGTGGATGAAGAGATCGTGCTTCTGACGCTGTATGCGAAGGCCAAGACTGACAACATCACAGGCGCAAAGTTAAAGGAGATTCGTCATGCCCTCGAAAACTAAACCACTGACAGGAAAGCAACTTCTGGCTTATGAGGCGACGCGCGATCTCGCCGCTGATTTACTTGAGTCAGTGCGTCAAATGAAAGCAGGAAAAACGCAGGTAGTTCTATCACCCGCCATAGAGGCGCGCGAACGTACTGGCCTGTCGCAATCGCAGTTCGCCACATTGCTGGGTGTGTCAGTACGCACGCTTCAGGGATGGGAGCAAGGCCGAAAGCAGCCTAGTGGCGCGGCGCGTACCCTTTTGACGATAGCGCGAACTAATCCGAAGGCGTTGTTGGCAGTCGCCGGCAAGTAGGCATAATCGGCCAAAAGCGGCGATTCGCAAGCGTTTTCTCAATTCATATATTGATTCAGCAAGTCAAGAGAAAAAAATTTGACTCTGACACTTGATGTTAGGCTACCAGCAACGTTAGGCAGGCCGATCAACATCGCCTGCGGCGAACAGCAGAAGAGGAGCGATCATGAAGCGATTGCGCGAGGGGTGGATACAGACCGTTATCCAAGCTACAGGGAGGTTTGCGAAGCGTTTGCCGACCGATGGGCGATGCGCCACCGGTCGACGCCCAACTGCACCGCGAGTCACGGGGATTGCGCGTGCGATTCCTGGACGACGCGTCGACGAACCGCGTACGGTGATTACGATCGACGCTCGCCAGATTGATGGGCGTCGCAACCAAAGGCGTGACACCTTGGCGATCGCATTGAGCTGCGCGCTCTCGACCGCAGTTGCGCTGCTGGCGACGACAACGGCCGGCGCGCAACAGTCGTTTGCACCGAACGCGCGCATCGACTCGGTGTTCGCGCAATACAACCGGCCGGACGTACCGGGTTGCGTCGTCGGCGTCTACAAGGACGGCGCCATTGTTTATGCCCGCGGATATGGATCAGCAGACCTCGAGCATCGCATTGCGCTGACCCCACAGTCTATGCTCGACATCGGATCGATAGGGAAACAGTTCACCGCTGCGGTGGTCACGTTACTCGCGCAGGAAGGCAAACTTTCCCTCGACGATGACATCCGGAAATACATCACCGAGTTGCCCGATTACGGACACACGATCGCGCTCCGCCATCTGTTCCACCACACGAGCGGCCTGAGGGACTACAACCGCCTGCTCAAACTGAGCGGGCATCGTGTGGATGACGTGACCACGGACGATGATGCGCTCGCGGTGATCGCCCGACAAAAGGCGCTCAACTTCCCGCCGGGCACCGAGTTTCTCTACAACAACAGCGGCTATTTCCTGCTGTCACTCGTCGTGAAGCGAGTGACGGGCGCATCGCTGCAGGACTTCGCGCGCGATCGGCTTTTTACTCCACTCGGTATGCGCCGGACCCACTTTCTGACGAGCTACGACGCCGTCGTCCCTGATCGTGCGATTGGTTACTCACCCGTGAGCGGTACCGGCTTCAGATCCGACATGCCGCGGTGGCTCCAGATCGGCGACGGCGGCGTATGGACCAGCGTTGAGGAGCTGTTCCTCTGGGATAAGAACTTCTACGACTCACGGATTGGCGGCAGGGCGATGATTGACACGCTCGAACAGGCTGGCCGCCTGACGAGTGGGCAATCGACCAACTATGGCCTTGGCCTGTCGACCTTTTCATACCGCGGACATCGTGCCGTTGGACACGGCGGCAGGTGGGGTGGGTATGAGTCGCAGCTGACCCGGTATCCTGACGAGCGCCTGTCGATTGCCGTGCTCTGCAACAGGCGCGACGCCGATCCAGAGGTGCTCGTAACAAGGGTGGCGGACATCTTCCTTCCTGTTCTGTCGGACGCGTTGAAGCCAGGCCCACTCTCTGCCCTCCCGGAGGTCAGCCTGCCGCGAAACTCGGTGCCGCTCCTTACCGGCACGTTTCGAGGAAAGGCGCCCGAGATGAGAATACTGGTGGATCAAGGAAAGCTGCACTTGATGGCGCAGGGTCAGCGCTACGAGCTCCGGCACATCGGCTCGTACCGATTCGAGATGCTGAAAGCGCCCGCCGAGGTATCCATCAGCTTCGATCTGGCGGGCAGCGAACCTGCTCGCGGCTTCCGGTTTCAGGGCGTGCAAGGCGAGATAGCCATGGAGCGGGTCAACGAGGAAACAGTCACCGTCGCAGCCCTTCCGGAGTTTGCGGGGAAATACTTCAGCGAGGAGCTTAAAAGCACGATTGAGATCAGCGCATCGGATAGCAGCATCGTTGTGCGCGGGCCGGGCATCAGTTCCCGGGTTTTTCCAATGGCGGCACGCGACGAGTTCAGATCGGGCATATCAATACGATTCACTCGGCGATCAGACGGATCCATTTCCGGTTTCGCGCTGTCTGACGACCGGAATCGCAACATCAGGTTTGATCGGGTGGTGGGCCCGAAATAGTTCCAAGCCGCCGCGCTTTTTGCGTGCGGCGACAAGACGATATGGCGCTTGCTAACGGGTGTTACAGCAGACGGGCGGTCTTCGGAGTGGCGGCAGAGTGGAAGGGCCATCGTTCCTCTCGTCTGGGGATTCAATGGCGAGTGCAACACCAGCGGTCAGAGTCAAATGGTTTTCAGCGATAGCCTTGAGCTGAGTCCGCCGAGACCTCTCCGAGACCAAACGAATGTCGGCTTTCGGGCAATCGCCATGTCCGCTTCGGGTCAATTGTGTTGGTTCCCGACGCCGGATACCTTTTCCTTAAAGCTTAGTTACGCCCACGTCCGGAAAAACACCAGATAGCCGGTGATCAATGCCAGTGCCGCGCCGGCAATAATGGCGCCGAACAACACTTTCACGATGCGGCCGTCTTCCACCTCCATCATTTCAGCACTCATTTGCGGCGGGTGATCGATGCTGTCAACCATGCGTCGCTCGCGAATGCAAAACATCAGCACGCCGCCCATGATGAGGCAAAACGCCAGAAACACAACAGACAGGCTCAGCGCCAGCACGGGTAATTTCCTGGGCTACTTCTTCGTGGCCGGTGCGGCGGCCGGGGTCGTGGCGGCCGGCGCAGGGGTTTCCAAACTTGCTTCAAGTTTGTCGCGCTCGGTCTGGGTCACACGCCCGTCCTTTACCTGATTCAAGCGACGCTGCAAAAAGGCGTCGCGCAGGAACTGGTATTTGTCGAGTGACGCTTCCTCGAGCGTCTTGCCGGCCTTCAACAACTCGGCGCGAATGTGAATGATGTTGAGTCCCGTAACCTCATTTCGGGTTGGCACATGGTCGATCAATTTGCCGTACGAAACCTGGCTATCAACAACCCGTCCGCCGGTATCGCGCACCGTGGATGGTCCCATCAACGGCAGCACCAAATATGGACCGCTACCCATGCCCCATTTGCCCAGCGTCTGGCCAAAGTCCTCGTTGTTTTTTTCCAAGCCCATCGGCGTGGCGACGTCGAACAAACCGAGTATCCCGAGTGTTGAATTCACAATGACTCGGCCAATGTCCGATGCCGCGTTGCCGGGTTTGCCTTGCAACAAATTATTCAGGCCGGTGGCAACATCGCCCACATTGCCAAACGCGTTTGAAATACCCGAGCGGACAAATTGCGGTGTGACGGTTTCATAACCCCTGGCGACAGGTTCAAGCACCGCACGGTCAACCGCGTCATTAAATTTGAAGGTGGCGCGGTTCAGGCCTTCAAAAGGATCGGCCGGCGGGGCGCTGGTCGAGGCGCAGCCAACCAGCAGGGTAAGTGAACATACAACGATCAGATTTTTTAGCATATCAACAAAGTGGTTAATGAAGTTTAAAACGCATGGATAAATCCAGCGCATGAATGTCTTTGGTCAACGTGCCGATGGAAATACGATCGACGCCGGTTTCGGCGATGGCGCGAACGCTGACTAAATTGACCCCGCCGGAGGCTTCCAGTTCCGCCCGTCCGGCGGTGAATTTAACGGCATCACGCATGTCTTCGAGGCCAAAGTTATCCAGCAAGATCAGCGTGGCACCGCAGTCGAGCGCCGCACCGAGTTGGGCTTTCGATTCAACTTCGATTTGAATCATGGTGTTTGCCGCCACCTGGTGCTTGACCAGCTCAAACGCCTTATCGAGCGCCGGTTTGACGCCACCAGCCGCGATGATGTGGTTTTCCTTAATCAAAATGCCGTCAAACAGGCCGATGCGGTGGTTGTGCCCGCCGCCGGCCCGCACCGCATATTTCAGCGCCCGGCGCAGCCCGGGAAGGGTTTTGCGGGTGTCGAGAATTTTTGCCTTGGTGCCGGCAACCAGGTCGACGTATTGACGGGTTTTGGTGGCTGCGGCCGACAGTGTTTGCAAAAAATTCAACGCCGAGCGTTCCGCGGTCAGCATCGCGCGGGCATTGCCGGCGATTTCGCAGATCGGCTGGCCGGCCGTCACCCGCTGGCCGTCTTGGGCGTGCCAAAAAACCTCGCAATCCGGGTCAAGCTCGGTAAAGGTGCGGGTAAACCACTCTTGGCCGGCCAAAATGCCGTCCACACGCGTCATCACGCTGGCCTTGCCGGTTGCACTGGCGGCAATCAGCCCGGCGGTCAGGTCGCCACTACCAATATCCTCGGCCAACGCCGACGTGACATCATCGGTAATGGCCTCTTCCAGATCATGCAATAAATCCGACACAATAGTCCCTTGAAAAGTTAAGGTTAATCATCATCTATGAGTTAACCAACGATTAAAAACAGGATATCACGCCATGCGTGCTGACAAACTCACCACCAAGTTCCAGGAAGCGCTGGCCGATGCGCAATCACTTGCCTTGGCCAACGATAACAATTTTATTGAACCGCCGCATTTACTGCAGGCATTAATCGACCAGCCCGACAGCGGCACGGCGTCACTGCTGTCGCGCGCGGGTGTGGCCGTCCCAAAGCTGAAGTCGGCGCTCGAATTGGCCGTCAAAAACCTGCCTAAAGTCGAGGGTACCGGCGGCGAAGTGTCAGTCTCTCGCGAATTGGGCAATTTGCTCAATCTGACCGACAAAGAGGCCACCAAGCGGGGCGACCAATTTATTGCCTCCGAATGGTTTTTGCTGGCGCTGGTAAATGACAAAGGTGAGACCGGGCGCCTGTTTCGCGAAAATGGTGCCAATGCCAAGTCGCTTGAATCGGCCATCATGGCGGTGCGCGGGACCGAAAGCGTCGATTCACAAGAGGCGGAGGGGCAGCGCGAGACCCTTAAAAAATACACCATCGATCTGACCGAGCGCGCCCGCATGGGCAAGCTCGACCCGGTGATCGGCCGCGACGACGAAATCCGCCGCGCCATTCAGGTGTTGCAACGTCGCACCAAAAATAACCCGGTGCTCATCGGCGAACCCGGCGTCGGCAAAACCGCCATCGTCGAAGGTCTCGCCCAACGCATCGTCAACGGTGAAGTGCCGGACAGTCTGAAAGGCAAACGTGTGTTGTCGCTGGATATGGCGAGCCTGTTGGCCGGCGCAAAGTACCGCGGTGAATTCGAAGAGCGGCTGAAAGCGGTATTGAAAGAATTGTCGCTCGACGAGGGTATGACCATCGTCTTTATCGATGAGCTGCACACGATGG
>JANOEV010000408.1:0-2195 GCA_031413695.1 Burkholderiales bacterium | reverse complement strand
GTGCAATATGGCGCGGCGGATCTGGGTGTCGCCGGCAAGGACGTACTGCTAGAGTCCGGCACGCAGGGGCTCTATCAACCGCTCGACTTGAATATCGGTAAATGCATGATGATGGTCGCGGTGCGTGGTGGTGTTGATGGTTTTGACTACGCGGCCGCCGTGACGCGCGGTGCACGCCTGAATGTTGCGACCAAATACGTCGAGACGGCGCGTGAACACTTTGCCAAAAAGGGCATGCACGTCAATCTCATCAAGTTGTACGGTTCGATGGAGCTTGCGCCGCTCACGGGCCTGGCGGATGCGATTGTTGATCTTGTGTCGACCGGCAGCACGCTGAAGGCAAACAACCTCGTTGCGGTCGAAGAAATCATGCCGATTTCGTCGCGCCTGATCGTCAACCGCGCCGCGCTGAAACTCAAATATGCAACGATTCAGCCGTTGATCGACGCGTTTGCATCGGCGGCGAAAGCCGGGGCCGCTTAAAATGCCGGCAACCAATATTCAAACCCAAGCGGGGACGGCTATTTTCAGCCCAAAATACCTGAAAACAGCCGTGGATATTGGTGTTTTGAAACCGTATAAGCCATGCTAACAATCACCAAGCTCAATTCGCAGGCCGCCGATTTTACCGATGCGTTGTCGCGCCTGCTCGCCTTTGAGTCGGCACAAGACCCGCAACTCGAGCAACGTGTGCGTGAAATATTGCACGACGTCAAAACGCGTGGGGATGAGGCATTGATGGAGGCCACCAATAAATATGACCGCTGGCAACCCGGTTCATCTGCGGCGCTGGAGATCGACCACCCGACCATGCAGCAGGCGCTTGCCGGCCTCGACAAAACCGTGCGTGCCGCGCTGGAAACCGCGGCTGCACGCATTCGCCGCTATCACGAAAAACAATTGCAACCGTCATGGCAGTACACCGAGCCCGACGGCACCATCCTCGGCCAGCAGATTACGCCGCTTGATCGTGCCGGGCTGTATGTTCCCGGTGGCAAGGCGGCCTATCCCTCGTCGGTGTTGATGAACGCTGTGGCGGCAAAGGTTGCGGGCGTGTCCGAATTGATCATGGTGACGCCGACGCCGGATGGCGTCGTTAACAACACCGTACTTGCCGCGGCGGCGCTGGCGGGTGTTGACCGTGTGTTTCGCATCGGCGGCGCGCAGGCGGTCGGCGCGCTGGCCTATGGCACACCGACCATTCCCGCCGTTGACAAGATCGTCGGACCCGGCAACGCCTATGTCGCGGCGGCCAAACGTTTTGTGTTTGGTGTGGTCGGCATTGACATGGTCGCAGGCCCGTCCGAAATTTTGGTGATTGCCGACGGCACCACCGATCCACGCTGGGTGGCGATGGATTTGTTTTCACAAGCCGAACACGACGAAATTGCGCAGGCGGTGTTGCTGTGCCCGGATGCGGGCTACATCGAGCGTGTCGCCGAAGCGATGCAAACATTGATTGCCGGTATGCCGCGCGCCGCCATTATTCGCGCCTCGCTGGCCAATCGCGGCGCGCTCATTCAAGTGCGCGATCTTGACGAGGCCTGTGCGCTGTCAAACCGCATTGCACCAGAACATTTGGAATTATCGGTGGCAGACCCGGATGCCTTGTTGCCAAAGCTCAAACACGCCGGCGCCATTTTTATGGGCGCATTTTCATCCGAATCAATCGGCGACTATTGTGCGGGGCCGAACCACGTGTTGCCGACCTCACGCACCGCACGTTTTTCGTCGCCGCTCGGGGTCTATGATTTTCAGAAGCGCTCATCGATCATCAAGGTGTCGGCCGCCGGCGCGGACACCCTCGGCCGCGTTGCCACCACACTGGCGCGCAGTGAAGGTCTCGAGGCGCATGCGCAGTCGGCACAGTTTCGATTGCCGACCTAATGCCAACCGTTATCCGCGCGGAAATTGCCGCACTGTCCGCGTACCACGTGCAAGATGCGAGCGGGATGGTCAAACTCGACGCGATGGAAAATCCGTTTGATTTTCCACCTTCGCTGCAAGAAGGCCTTGCCGCCCGTTTGCGTGCCGCCGCCCTGAATCGCTACCCCGACCCGCAAGCGACCGGTTTGAAAAATGCGATCCGTCGCGCGATGAATGTGCCGCCGGATTTGAGTTTGATCCTCGGTAACGGCTCTGACGAAATTATCCAGCTGATCGCCATGGCGGTGGCCAAGCCGGGCGCCACGCTG
>JANOEV010000407.1:0-7179 GCA_031413695.1 Burkholderiales bacterium | reverse complement strand
GGGTGTTCGTCTGCTGAAGGATGTATAAATTGTATTTTGCCATAAAGTAAAAATCCCCAAATCGGGGATTTTTTTTACCGCTGTGGTGCTGGCGCACGGTTCGGTGGTCAAGGCCATCGCCATGATCATTTTGGGGCTGTTGCTCGGGCTGATCGGAACAGATGTGAATTCGGGCATGGCGCGATTTAATTTTTCCATTCCTGAATTGTCAGATGGCATTGGTTTTGTGGTGATTGCGATGGGCGTATTTGGTTTTGCCGAGATCATCAAGAATTTGGAGCAGGGCGACGAGAGTGAAGTGTTTGTGCACAAGGTGGGCACCCTGTTGCCGACCATGAAAGACTTCAAGGACGCCTGGCCCGCTGTTTTGCGCGGAACCGGGTTGGGCTCATTGCTGGGCATCCTGCCGGGCGGCGGCGCGGTGTTGGCATCGTTCTCGGCCTATACGCTGGAAAAGAAAATTGCCAAAGACCCTTCACAGTTTGGCAAAGGGGATATTCGTGGAGTGGCCGCGCCCGAGTCGGCCAACAATGCCGCGGCGCAAACCTCGTTTATCCCCTTGCTGACGCTGGGGATCCCGCCGAATCCGGTGATGGCGCTGATGGTTGGCGCGATGATTATCCAGGGGATTCAGCCCGGCCCACAGGTGATGACCGAAAAGCCGCAGCTATTCTGGGGCATGATTGTTTCAATGTGGCTCGGCAACCTGATGCTGGTGATTCTGAATCTGCCGCTCATCGGTATGTGGATCAAGCTGTTGACAGTGCCATATCGTCTGTTGTACCCGGCGATTCTGGTGTTCTGTTGCATCGGTGTTTATTCACTGTCCAACAGTCCGTTTGACGTGGTGTTCACCGCAATTTTTGGGTTCCTCGGATATCTTTTCTTAAAGCTTGGGTGTGAACCGGCACCGTTGCTGTTGGGTTTCATTCTTGGCCCGATGATGGAAGAAAATCTGCGCCGGGCAATGTTGTTATCGCGGGGTGATGCGACGGTGTTTGTCACAAGACCTCTGTCGGCAACGTTACTGGGAATTGCCGCGCTGTTGTTGGTCATCATTGCCTTGCCCGCCATCCGTGCAAAACGCGAAGAGGCGTTTGTCGAAGAATAGCGACGCAGCAGGCAATTTTTGTTCACAAGAGCCCCGCTGTGCGGGGCTCTTTGTTTTGCCGGTCAAAGGCGTATGTCAATTTGTGCGTCGCAGTGTGTCGATGCGCTGACGTAAAATAGCGTGTCAATTGCCGAGATCAATCATGGAAAGTCGTGTTGTTGCTTATTCGTCCGACGGGGTCGAAACCTCGCCTGCCCCCCAACCGCCGCGCAAGCCTGAACCACACGAGTGCTGTGGTACCGGTTGTATCCCGTGTGTGATGGATATTTATGAAGAAGAACTGTGGCAATACGAAAAAGATCTAAAGACATGGCAGGCCAAAAACGATGTCGCACAGTTGATCGAAGCACCTTTGAAAGCAACCTGAAATGAATGTCCCGCCATTTTCTTTTGATACGCCCTATCCGTCGCAGCGCATGCCGGTGATGGCAAAAAACATTGTTGCGACGTCACAGCCGCTTGCCGCGCAGGCGGGCATCACCATGCTGCAACGTGGTGGTAACGCGGTTGACGCGGCGATCGCCGCAGCAATCACGCTGGCGGTGGTTGAACCCACCTCCAACGGAATTGGTTCCGATGGTTTTGCCATTGTTTGGGACGGTGCTGCGTTGAACGGCCTGAATGCCTCCGGTTGCGCGCCAGCAGCATGGACGCCGGACTATTTTGCAAAAAAATATCCGGGAAAAGATGTCATGCCTGAACGTGGCATTGATACCGTCACCATTCCGGGCGCGGTGTCGCAATGGGCCGAGTTATCAAAAAAATTCGGCAAATTGCCGTTTGAACAGTTGTTTGCACCGGCGATCAACTATGCCCGGAACGGCCATTTGGTCTCGCCGATCACGGCGACCAGCTGGGCGCGGCAAGCCGGCATGATTAGCGAGGCAGATTTTCAACGTGATTTTGTGGTCAACGGCAATGCACCGCGCGCCGGCGAAAAATGGATTTTTGCCGCGCAGGCGAATACGCTCGAAGAAATTGCCGCAACCGGCGGCGAAAGTTTTTACCGCGGCGCGTTGGCCGAAAAGATGGTTGCCCATTCGAAGTCGCTGGGTGGTGCGCATTCGGCCGACGACTTTGCCAAACATCGCGCCGATTGGGTCGGCACCATTCACCAGGATTATCGCGACGTCCGCTTGCATGAAATCCCGCCGAATGGTCAAGGCCTGGCGGCATTGATTTGCCTCGGCATTCTGGAGAACTTCGACTTGACCGCGAATGATGTGGATTCGCTGGCGGGTGTGCATTTGCAGATTGAGGCAATGAAGCTGGCGTTCGCCGATGCGTACCGTTACATCGCCGACATTCGATTCATGGATATACCGGTGAGCGCGTTACTTGATAAAAATTATTTGAAGTCACGTGCGGCCCTGATAAATCTGAAGCGCGCCGGCAAGCCGACCTTTGGTGTGCCACAACATGGTGGCACTATCTATCTAAGCGCGGCAGATGCGAGCGGTATGATGGTCAGTCTGATTCAGTCAAATTACATGGGTTTCGGCTCAGGTGTGGTGGTGCCGGGAACCGGCATATCGATGCAAAATCGTGGTCATGGTTTTACGCTCGCCGCCGGCCATCCGAATCAGGTTGCGCCGGGGAAACGGCCATACCAAACCATCATCCCGGCGTTCCTGACGACGCCGGACAATCAGCCGTTGATGTCATTCGGCGTGATGGGTGGCCATATGCAGCCGCAAGGTCACGTGCAGATGGTGACGCGAATTTGTGATTACGGCCAGAACCCGCAAGCGGCGTCGGATGCGCCGCGCTGGATTGTCAACGCCGACGGCACCATCGGTCTGGAAGATACGCTCAAAGCGGCGATTGGCGCCGGCCTCGAGGCAATGGGGCACTCACTTGCGCGCGCCGAGGCGGTCAATTTTGCCTTTGGCGGCGCCCAGCTGATCTGGCGCACCGCCGATGGTTATGTCGCCGGGTCAGATCACCGCAAGGATGGACACGCGGTCGGGTACTAGGCGCTCTTCACGAACCTGATTACCTACGCCACGTCATCCTTGCGCGACTGATACACCGGCTCGGCGCTGCCGCCGCCATTTTGTGTGCCGCCAATCGCGTCGCCGGGTATTGCCACCTGCTGTTTATTGGTGAAGAACTTTGCGCCCCAATGGCCAAGCGAATCCATGTAGGTGTACAGCACTGGCACCACCACCAGCGTCATTATGGTCGAGGTGATGATGCCGCCGATGACCGCATGCGCCATGGGTGATTGTTGCTCGGAGCCGGCGCCGAAGGCGAGCGCCAGTGGCAGCATGCCGAAAATCATTGCCGTCGTGGTCATCAGTATCGGCCGCAACCGGACCTGGCCCGCGTTCAATATTGCGTCATCGCGTGACATGCCTTCGCGGATGCCATGATTGGTGAAGTCAACCAGCAGAATTGCATTCTTTGTAACCAAGCCCATCAGCATGATGAAACCGATGATGGAGAACAGATTCAGAGTCGACCCGAATAGCAGCAGCGAGAGGAATACACCGATTAACGACAGCGGCAACGATGCCATGATCGCGAGCGGTTGGAGAAAGCTGCCGAACTGCGAGGCCAGAATAAAGTAGATAAAGATGATGCCCAGCCCGAGTGCGGCGACCGCGTAACCCAGCGATTCCGCCATATCCTGCGACGACCCACCGTATTGAAAGCGATAGCCAGGTGGGAGCTGTACAGCATCGGTAATTTTCTTCACCTCGGCCGACATTTCACCGACGTTCACATTGTTTGCGACGCCGGAAAAGATTCGAATCTGCCGTTGCAAGTTGCGACGGTCGATGCGACGTTCTGACACACTCGGCTGAAAATCGGCGACCTGTCGCAGCGGTACCATGCGCGGACTGCCGTCGGGGTTGACGCCGCCGGCACGAACAAAAAGCTTGTCCAGATCGCTGATGCCGGTACGCTGGTCTTTCGGCAGGCGCACAACAATCTGATGATTTTCGCCGTCCGGCCCCTCCCATTGGCCGGCCAACTCGCCGGCGATCAGTGCGCGGGTGGTTATGCCGATCTCGCTCATCGACACACCAAGGTCGGACGCCAATTCGCGGTTCACCACCACATCCAATGAAGGGTTGGTCGGTTTATAGGTTGACTCGATGTCAACCAATCCCTTAACCTCGCGCATTTTGCCCATCACGCCCTGCGAAATGCGATTGAGTTCGTTGATGTCTGGACCCATCACAAATACCTGGATGGGACGGTTAAAGCCGATATTGATTTCCAGCCCGGCAATGCGATTCAGACGGGTGCGAATCACGTCATCAAGCTGTTTTTGGGTGAGCTTGCGCGTTTCTTTGTCGACCAGCTGTAGCTCGAACCAGGCATTGTTCTTATTGACCGTTTTCGACACACGTTTGATTTCAGGGAAGTCCTTCAATGCCAGCTCGACTTGCTCAGCCTTGGTGTTGGTGTAGGTCAGCGACGAACCAATCGGCGTCTGGATTTGCACGCTCGTCCAATTGTTATCTTCTTGCGGGACAAATTCCGAGCCAATAAACGGCACGATCAAAAAGCTGCCAAAAAAAGTCGCGGCGGCGATTGCCAACGTGGTCTTGCGGCGCGCCAACGACCAGCGCAACCAGCCGTCATACTTTACGTGCAACCAGTCCATTCCCGCCTGTTGCTTGTCCAACAGATACTTGAGCGGCTTCCAGTCCATCCATTTCGATTTGGGGTCGTGCCAGATCGACGACAGCATCGGATCGAGCGTAAACGACACAAACAACGACACCAGCACGGCGACGACCACCGTAATACCAAACTGCAAAAAGAACTTGCCGATGATGCCGCCCATAAACGCCACAGGCAAAAACACGGCGACAATGGTGAAGGTGGTGGCCATTACAGCGATGCCAATCTCGTTGGTGGCGTCAAATGCCGCCTGCCTATGGGTTTTGCCCATCCCCAGATGTCGCACGATGTTTTCGCGCACCACGATTGCGTCGTCTATCAACACGCCGATGGAAAGCGACATCGCCAACAGTGTCATGAAATTGATGGTGAAGCCCATCGCATACAAAACAATGAAAGTCGCCAGAATCGAAATCGGCAGCGTCAGGCCGGTGATGACCGTCGAGCGCCATGAATGCAGGAAAAAAAACACGATCAATACTGTGAGCAGCGCACCTTCAAGTATCGTCGTCTTGACGTTATCAACACCGTCCTTGATGAACTTGGACCGGTCAAACGAAATCTCTAGGATGATGTCAGACGGCAGTTGCTTCTTTAGGGTTTCAACCTGTTTCTTGATGCCATCTGCCATATCGATGGTGTTTGCCCCACGGGTCTTGCGAATCTGAATTGAGATTGCGCGCCGGCCGTTTGTTGTGGATAGTGAAGTCTCTTCGCGTTTTGCATCGGCCACATCGGCGACCTGGCCAAGCGTTACCGCGGTGCTTCCGCCTGGGCCGCGACGGGCGACGATAATGCGGGAAAAATCATCTGCATTACGAATTTTTCCCTGAACCTGCACCAGCCTTTCGCTGGTGTTGGAGACCAGGGCGCCCGCCGAAATATTCTGATTTTCAGATCGTATCGCCGCAATAACATCGTTCACACTAATGCCAAACGCCGCCAATTTTTCCGGGCGCAGATTGACAGCAAGTTCGCGGCCGACGTCACCGGACAACTCAATGTTGCCTACACCCGGTGCGCCCTGCAACCTCTTCACCACAAGCTGATCAGCCAGATCTGAAATTTCACGCAAGCTGCGCGAATCAGAGCGCATCGATAGATACAGCAATGGCTGGTCGTCGTCATTGCTCGCCCGAGAGACAGTTGGTTCGCCAACGTCACGATTAAATCGGCGACGTGCTTCAGCAACTTTGTCGCGTACATCCTGTATGGCAACGCGCGGGTCAACATTTAGTTCGAACTCAACCACAACAAAGCCAAAGCCAATTTGTGAGCCGGACCGGATTGTCTTAACGCCGTTGATGGTGTTGGCAAGTTGTTCGATTGGACGTACGACGTCCTGCTCTACCGCCTCAGCCGAGGCGCCCGGATAGGGAATTGAAATCACCGCCACCGGAATTGCAATATCCGGCATCTGATCGACTGCCAGACGCTGGTAGGAAAACAGGCCCAGCACCATCAGCGCGGCCATGACCATGGTCGCAAATACCGGGTTGTTGATTGATACTTTTGTCATCCACATGTTGCGTCTCCGAGAGTCGTTTGCAGGCGGGCGCTTTCAGGCGCTTTTGCCTGAAAGTCCCCGTCAATAAATGACTTTTAACTTACAATTTTCCGTTGGCGGTTGCGACCGGCGTGGCCGCCGCTGTCGCACTGCCTTCTGCCTTGACGATCGCTTTTGCGCCAGGCTTCAGACCTTCCATCTTTACCGCAACAACTTGTGTGCCGTCGGCCAATCCTTCGCGAATTTCAACCAAGCCCAGATCAACGCTGCGGGTGCCGGCGGTGACTGGTTTGCGCTCAATTTTTTCTTTTTCGATGGTGAAGACAAAACTCTGGCCGCCTTCCTCGCGCAGGGCAACCAACGGTATCGAATTGACCGGGCCGCGTGATTGTGCGGCCAGCTTGCCACTTGCAAACATGCCACCCTTTAGCGATTGGTCTGCGTTGGGGATCGATACAAACACCGCGATTGAGCGCGAGCCGGCGTCGGCAGATGGGTTGATGCGTTCCACCTTTCCGGTGAATTGTCGGTTGCTGAATCCGTCCACCACAAACGAAATTTCCTGGCCGATTTTGACCCCTGGGATTTCCGAAACCGGCACCATCGCTTCCATTTCCATCCGCGTCAAATCGACGACTTGCATGACGGCCATATCCGGTGAAAGTTTTTCGCCAATGTTGACCATGCGCTTTGCCACCGTGCCGACAAACGGCGCACGGATCGCCGCATCGTTTAGTGCGCGCTGTGAAATCGCGGCCTGTGCTTCGGCGGATTTCAGATTCGCCCGCGCCACTTCCGCCGAGCTGGCGACCGCATCCAACGCATTCTGGGAAATGAAGTTTTTTGCCAGCAATTGGCGGTTGTTCGCCTCATTCTTGACAGCCAGGTCGAGTCGCGCTTTCATTTCGGCTACGACCGCCTG
>JANOEV010000406.1:0-2286 GCA_031413695.1 Burkholderiales bacterium | reverse complement strand
GCCCAAGGTTTACATCCGCGATTCTGGCCTGTTGCACGGGATACTCAATATCATGGATCGCGACAGCCAGCTGGGTCACCCGGTGGTGGTCGCGAGTTGGGAAGGGTTCGTGACCGAGAATCTGATCTACGCCGCGCCATCCTTGACCGTCCCGGGTTTCTACCGCACATCCGGCGGTGCTGAAATCGACCTAATCCTGGAAATGCCGGGTGGCCAGCGTTGGGCCATCGAAATCAAACGCAGTCACGCCGCCAAGCCGACGCGTGGATTTTATGAGGCATGCGAAGACCTGAAACCGGCGAAGCGCTTCGTGGTTCACGGCGGCACAGAAAGATTTCCGATCAGCGACGATATCGAAGCCATTGGTGTCGGCGAATTGGCCGACACGCTCTCAAAGCTCAACTGACGGGGATAACGGACCGCGACAGCGGGGAATCCAATCACTTGTTGCAGAAACCAATTCGACTCTGGCCCTGTGCGCGTCACTGGAAAAACTCACCGTTAGTCGTATCGATCCACACGCCGAAACCGAGCGCTATCGCCAGCATGTCCTTGCGAGCAAAGGCAAGAATCTCGACCAACATGGGCGCGCGCTACTCGAAGAAGACCTGCGCTCGCCATGCACCGAAGAGATTGCCGTGTTTCAGGCTTTCTCGCGCATCATCCGCGAAGCGGGCAAGAAATTTGTGGTGATGGACACCGCGCCCACCGGCCACACCTTGTTACTGCTCGATGCTACCGGTGCCTATCACCGGGAAGTCGCGCGAAATATGGGTGAGGGTGCACACTTCCTCACGCCGATGATGCAATTGCAGGATAACGAACGCACCAAGGTGCTGATTGTGACGCTGGCAGAGACGACGCCGGTACTGGAAGCCGCCAATCTGCAGGCAGATTTGCGTCGCGCAGGGATCGAGCCGTGGGCGTGGATCATCAACAACAGTCTTGCGTTCGCCCATCCGGTGTCACCGCTATTGCGGCAGCGCGCCGCAAATGAATTTGCACACATCGAAGCGGTGTCAACGCTTCATGCCAAACGTTGGGCAGTCGTGCCGCTGATGGCGGAAGAGCCGGTGGGCGTCGAACGACTGAGGATGCTCGCGGCGCATTGAGTGGTCGAATAATATTTTGAACACTAGCATTGGCGAACTTGTCGAGGCGAAAACGCTTGAAGAAGCCCGCCAGATCTTGAGTTTCTATTGATCGCGACAACACAAAGCCTTGCCCGCTCCCGTTATCCAAGCCGAATGAATTCACTCGTTGCATGCAGCGGTAAATTCCCTATTTTCAGCTTGCGGATCACAAACTACTAATAAAGGCAGCCACGTCAGGCCGAAGACGCGGCGGTTTTTGTTTGGACACGGTGCCTATATTGATGCAGCACACCGGCTGTTCATTACTGTGCAGGCCAAACAATTTACGCAGTCGCGGTGACGCGAGCGCTTGACCGCTGGTCAGCCCCGCGCCAAAGCCTGCCGCATGCGCCGAAAGCAGGATGTTTTGAATGGCGCAGCCAAGTGACACCAGCCGCTCCGCATCACTAATATCCGCATCGGATGCTTCGGGGTGTTCGGCGCCGCGCCCGGGAAACGCGTCCGATCGGGCCTCATCAACCGTGAGCCGGGCAATGGCGAGCATCAGGAAAGGTGCGCGGTAGGCTTTTGCGCGCGCATTCTCGACTTGTACCGGCGTCGCCCTTGGGTCGCGGTCAGTCAACGCGAGCCCGAAGACCTCAGCCAGCCGTTGTCGTTGGTCGATCGGCACGATCACGAAGCGCCACGGTAGCAATTGACCATGATCGGGCGCTGCCGCAGCGGTGGCCAATATTTCCTGCAATTGCGGCGGCGAGGGCCCAGGTTCAATCAGTCGCTTGGGCGACACGTTCTGACGAGACTGCATCAGGGTAACGGCAAATTCCATCAAATCGTTGCCAGAAGGTGAGTCCATCAGGTGTTCCTCTGTGGTGGGCATGGCGGGAATATATCCGCCACCGGCGGTCAAGAAAATTGCACACCGGGAAAAATCATCGCATTTGTCACAGCCAATTTTCCATCAAATATGTCCAAATTGTCGAAAAAGAGAGGGGGGGGGGGTTGATCCACGTCAACAACCAATCTGGCTCGGGGAATAAAGTTTCTACATCCGGGGAAAATGAATCGCCCAACAGGAGGAAGTCATGAAGTTGACAAGACGCGAATTTTTGGCGGCATCGGCAGCGTCCTGAGCTTTCTTGGCCGCGTCCTGTTTGGCATTGAGTTGATCATCCGAAGCCGTATTCACGGCCGT
>JANOEV010000405.1:0-11960 GCA_031413695.1 Burkholderiales bacterium | reverse complement strand
GGTCTAATGAAAATTGATGACTTGGGTGCAAATGATGTTGTATTATCTGATTATGATGAAGACTTTGAAGTGGATTGGCACACCCACGCCAAGGAATGACAACGTGGCCTCGGTGATGATGGCCGTGCCGACGTGTAGCGTGGCCAGCACAAACACCGGCCCCATCACGTTTGGCAACACGTGCGAAAACATAATCACCAGTGGCTTGCGACCAATGACCCGCGCGGCCTGTACATATTCTTTATTGCGCTCGACCAGCGTTGAACCACGTACGGTGCGTGCATATTGAACCCACCCCGAGGCGGCGATGGCAAAAATCAACACGTAGACGGCAACATCATCGTGCCCGTCTTTGCCCATTACCACGCGTGCGACACCGTCGATCAATAACGCAATCAAAATCGCCGGGAACGACAATTGGATATCGGCGACACGCATGATAAATGCATCCACCGCGCCACCCACGTACCCCGAAATCAGCCCGAGCGTGATACCGATAACCATCGACAGTGCCACCGCACAAATGCCGACCAGCAGTGAAACACGTGAACCGTACATGATGGTTGAAAGTACGTCGCGACCCTGATCATCAGTGCCGAGGAAAAACGCCGCTTTGCCGGCCTCGGTCCATGCCGGCGGCGTAAAGGCGTCGAGCAGGTTTAATGTTTTCAGATCAAATGGATTGTGTGGCGCAATCAGCGGTGCCAGAAAAGCACCAAGCAGACACGTCAGCGCCAGAATGGCGGCAGCAATGACCAACGGGTGACGTTTGAAGCTGTACCAAAGGTCGCTATCCAACACGCGCTTGAAGGTATCGATCATGTTAATGGCCCCCCGATCCGGATTGCTCGACACGTAATCGCGGGTCGACCACAAAGTACAAAAGATCAACAATCAAATTTACCGCCACAAAAATAAAGCCGATCAGGCAAAGATAGGCGGCCATCACCGGAATATCGGCAAATTGCACCGCTTGGATAAACAGCAGCCCCATGCCCGGCCACTGGAACACGGTCTCGGTGATGATGGCAAAGGCAATGATTCCACCCAGTTGCAAACCGGTGATGGTGATGACCGGTACCAGCGTGTTCTTGAGGGCGTGGCCAAAATGAACCGCGTTATTCGTCAATCCGCGGGCACGGGCAAATTTGATGTAATCGGTTCGAAGGACCTCGAGCATTTCAGCGCGCACCAAGCGCATGATGAGTGTGATCGGGTAAAAGCCAAGCGTGATGGCGGGCAGAATAATCGCCCGCAGCCCTTCGGTGGTCAGAAAGCCGGTGGTCCAAAACCCGAGGTCGGTGACTTCGCCGCGACCAAACGACGGCAACCAGCCCAGCCACACCGCAAAAATCAGAATCAAGAAAATACCGATCAGGAAATTGGGCAGCGATACACCGACCAGCGAACCGGTGAGCAGCAATTTTGACGTCCATTTGTCGCGTTTTAGTGCCGTATAGACGCCCATCGGTATGCCGACAAACAAGCCGAACACCGCGGCGGTCATCGCCAGTTCCAACGTGGCGGGCAACCGTTCGGCCAACAACTGCGAAACCGGCCGGCCCAGTCGCAGTGAAATGCCAAAATTGCCCTGCACGGCATTACCGATAAACGTGGCGAACTGGACATAAAACGGCTGATCAAGACCGAGTGATTTGCGCACCTCTTCGCGATCCGCCTGGGTCGCTTCGGGCGGCAGCATTAACGAGACCGGGTCGCCGACAAAATTGAACAGGGAAAAGGCGATGGCCCCCACCGCCAGCATGACTAGAATACTTTGCAGCAAACGTCTGACAATAAATGCAAGCATGGCAATCCTTGACGCTACTTTGCGTTAAATCGGAAAAAATAGGGAATACCGTTGGGTGGTAGCACCGCGGTAATGTTGGAACCCGGTTTGGCGCTCATTGCCCACGGGATGATGGGTTTGTGCAAGGTTACCACCGGCAACTCCTGATTGACGTGCAACAGTGCCTCGCGAATGATCGAATCACGTTTTTTCAGATCATTTTCGACTCTGAACCGATCAACCAGATCATCAAATGCCTTGTTCGAGTAGCGACCATAGTTATTATCGCCACTTACACCATTGGGGACCTGTGTTCGCAGCAAACTCTGCAGGGTATACAGCGCATCCGCGGTCGGGGTGGCCCAGCTCAACAAATAGAAACTGGTGTCAAATTTTTGCAGCTTGGGGAAAAGATTTGCTGTTTGCACAATATTGGGCGTCGCATTGATGCCAACCCTTGCGAGCATCGGGCCGATTGCCTGACAAATATCGGCCGCAGGCTGGTTGGCACCGCAGTCAAGCGTCACCGAAAAACCGTTTGGATAACCGGCGTCAGCCAGCAATTTTTTGGCGCGCGCCGGATCAAACGGCAGGCGTTTGTCGGCATCCTTTGAATAACCCTGGTCCTGATCGGTGATGATGGTGCCGGTGAGGACCGCCAGATTGCGCATCACCTTGGTTTTGATGGCGTTGGCGTCAATGGCGTGTGCCACCGCCTGGCGTACCCGGATATCTTTCCAGGGATTTTTACCCTTGACGTTTGAATACAGCAACTCATCACGATGCATATCAAATACCAGATACTGCACACGTGACTCAAGCCCCTCGACAACCTTGACCTGACCGCTCGCCTTTAGGCGCGGAATATCCTGCGGCGGGGGATCGTTTACAAATTGCACTTCGTTCGAGATCAACGCGGCCATCCGGGTCGGATTGGACTTGATCGGCAATAGCGTGATTTCAGTCAAATTGCCTTTTTCGGGACTGTTCTTGTTCCACCAGTCCGGATGCGCAACCAGCACGGTGCGCACATCGGCCTGTCGTTCTTTCACCATGAATGGTCCGGTGCCATTGGCGTTGCGCGAGGCGAAGGTGTCTTCTTTATCGCGGTAATTTTGCGGCACTTCACCTTTGTTCTTTACCGCCCAGGCACGATTCATGATGCGCAGTTGGAACAGGTGATTCGGCAATACCGGATTCGCTTCCCGCATGATCAGGTCAACCGTCAGGTTATCAACCTTTTGTGCCCGCTCCACACCCTGCGCCGAAATCTTGTGTTGCGACAGTGTGTGTAAGGCGCGTTGGACCGAAAACACCACATCGTCCGCACTGAACGTTGCGCCATCGTGGAACTTGACGTTGGGTCGCAGCACAAACCGCCAGGTGCTGCGTGTCGGCTGGGACCACGACGTGGCAAGCCACGGTACCAGTTTGAAATCCTTGTCACGTCCGACCAAGCCTTCGTAGACGTTGGACAACAGGCGGTTGGTCACCGCCAGATTGGCCGAATGCGGATCCAGCGTCTGTGGTTCATCCTGTGTGGCGTAACGCAGTGACTTTGCCTCGGCGGCAGCTGTCATGATGCATAACGCGACGACGATTAGCAGACGGACGGCAATGACATTACCTAGACGCATGGATGGGCAAACCGAACAATGACCACGTGGAAAAAATCGCCCGCTGACGAGGCAGCGGGCGCGGAATAATACTACGATATGCGGTGATACCCGTATGGGCAACCCGCCGGCAACTAATTGATCATGACCCAGCGGGCAACAACGCGATTGTCCGGACGATGAACAGCGGTCACGTTCTTGCGCATCGCCCAGGGAATAATCTGATGATGCAGGGGGATATGACCAACGTCTGTTTGGTGCAGCGTCAGTGCTTCGCGGGTGAGCGCGACCCGTTTGGTCACATCAGCCTCGGTTTTTAACGCCCCGATTGCCGCGTCAACCTTCGGATTCGAATAACCCGAATAGTTTTGTTCGCCGTCGCCACCGCTGACCTTGGTGTGAATCACACTTTGCAGGGTGTAGAGTGAATCAAAGGTCGGCACGCCCCAGCCATATAGATAAAAACTGGTGTCCATGTTCTGTATTTTTGGAAAATATGTGACGCGCGGCATCGAATTCAATTTGATCTTGATGTCGATCTTGGCCAGCATGCCGGCGATGGCGGTACAGATTTTTTCATCATTAATGTAGCGGTTGTTCGGGCAATCGAGCGTGACTTCGAAGCCGTTTGGATAACCGGCGTCGGTCATCAATTTTTTTGCCTTGGCCATATCAACGGCGGGGCGCTTCTCCAGATCTTTTGAATAACCACGCACCTGTGGTGCGATCATCGACATGGTCGGCAATGACAGGCCGCGCATGACGGTTTTGCCGATGGCGTTGACGTCAATCGCCATCAACATGGCCTGGCGCACGCGTACATCCTTGAATGGATTTTTTCCCTTGACGTTAGAGTAAAGCAACTCGCCGCGACCCTGATCCATGCTCAGAAATACCGTGCGATTCTCATTGCCCTCAAGGACCTTCAATTTCGGATTCGATTTCAAGTTGGTCAAATCCTGAACCGGCGGGTCAAGCACCAGGTCAATCTCGCCTGTGATCAGCGCCGAGACGCGGGTGGCATCCTGTTTGATCGGCGTGTATATCACCTCGGTCACATTTGATTCACGTTTGCCCCACCAGTTTGAATTGGCAACCAACACCGTCTTGACGTCCGCCTCGCGTGCACGCAACACAAATGAACCGGTGCCGTTGGCATTGCGTGCGGCGTAGGTTTCTTCCTTGTTCTTGAAGTCCTGCGGTTTGGTGACGTTGAATTTAACCGACCACGCGCGGTTCATGATGCGCACCTCGGTCAATTGGTCAAGCAGCGTCGGCACCGGGCCGTTGGTGATGATATCGACGGTCAGATTGTCAACCTTCTTTGCTTCCTTGATGCCTTGCATGTAGGCGGCGAAATTTGATGTCTTTTCCATCAGGCGGGTGATCGAGAACACGACGTCGTCGGCGCTGAACGCGGCGCCGTCATGAAAGGTCACTTTGTCGCGCAATTTGAAACGCATCGTGGTCGGATTGATCATTTGCCAGGATGTTGCGAGCGAAGGTTCGATCGCCATGGTCCTGCCACGGTTGACCAATGGCTCGTACACATGGTCGGCGACGGCGTTATTCAAGCCCTCGTTTTGCGCGTGAGGGTCCATTGTTAATACGTCGCCCTGACTGGCCCAGCGAAATGTTTTGGCGTTGGCAGGAATGGCGGAAACCGTCAGACAGGCGATAGCCAGCGCGGCAACGGAAAACGATGTGAGGGATTTGACGGCATGAAGTGGCATAGAGGACCCGTTGAAAAAGTGTTTTTCTGGATGTGCGGCGCAGTCTGGGTTGGCAGTCGCGACGAAACAAAAAGTGTGCCTGTATCGGGGTGCCAAGTCAATGAAAATCCACGCTTTTTTGCCGTCGGCAGACCGCCCGTAACAGGGGTGGCCGGAACGCTAAAATAGGGCATATTCCCCACAATGTTTTTAAGGATGTCGCATGACCACAATTGTCGTTGTAAAGAAGAATGGCCAGGCTGTCATCGCGGGTGACACGCTCACCACGTTCGGTTCGACCCGTCTTGGCAGCGCCCACGACGCGGCGCCGGAAAAAATCCTCAAACATTTCGGCACCTTTTTCGGGATCGCCGGGTCGGCAGCGCACCAAATGGTGCTCGAAAGTATCTTGACGACGCATGAAAAGGCAAAGGAGTTTTCGTTTAATGGCCGCCATGAGATTTACGAGAGTTTTCGCAAGATTCACCCGATTCTCAAGGAAGAGGCGTACCTGAACACCAAGGAAGAGGACGACGACCCTTACGAGTCGTCGCAGCTGACGGCAATGATTGTGAATGCGTCGGGTATTTTTGGTGTCTATTCGATGCGCGAGGTGTTCGAGTTCGACCGCTTCTGGGCGATTGGCTCGGGGCGCGATTTTGCCTTGGGCGCAATGTACGCCATCTACAACTCGCGCAAGACGGCCAAGGAAATCGCCGAACTTGGGGTCAAGGCGGGCTGTGAATACGACACTGCCACGGCATTGCCGATGAATCTGGCGAGCGTGAAGCTGGCGAAATCCAGTGGCAGGTAAGTTGCCTGCGCCACCGCTCGAACAAGTGCGGTTGGGAAAATGGATATGGGCGTTTGTGCAGAGGGAAGAGCAGGGGCCCCGCGCGCGGGGATGCGACCCGGCGCGCAGGGCGGCCCGATGACCAATAATGCAAAAGCGCCGCCGCTGGAACAGGTACGGCTGGATAAATGGATATGGGCGCTTGTGCAGAGGGAAGAGCAGGGGCCCCGCGGGCGGGGATGCGACCCGGCGCGCAAACAGTGGGCGGCCTGATGACCAATAATGCAAAAGCGCCGCCGCTGGAACAGGTGCGGTTGGATAAATGGCTATGGGCCGCCCGTTTCTTCAAGACCCGACAGCTTGCCATTGATGCCGTCAGCGCCGGGCGTATCCATGTCGGTGATGAACGCGTCAAGCCGGCCAAAATGATCAGGGTTGGCGACGCGATCAATGTCAGAAATCCGCCATATACGTGGTGTATTGTGGTGACCGGCCTATCGGAAAGGCGCGGCTCGGCGCAAATTGCACAAACGCTATATCAGGAAACGGCGGAAAGCATATTGGCGCGGACGGCGCTGCGTGCCGAGCTGAAAGAGATGCCGGCACCGTTGTTTCCCGGGCGACCGACTAAAAAGGACCGACGCACTCTGGAGCGATTTTTTGACAATCAGAACGACAACGATCGCAGCTGAAAAATTGTTCAAGGCCGCGTTCAATTTAATACTCACGATGGCGCTGCTAATGGTCGCCGCAACCGTACGCGCCGAGCGCTACCAGATTGATCCGGCCGAAACCAAAACCACCTACGCAACAAAGTATCTCGGCATCATTCCGGTCTATGGTGTTTTTGAACGCATGACGGGCGTGCTCAGATACGACACGTCGAAGCCACCCGCCGAGCGCGACGCGTATATTCATGTGGTGATCGACGCCACCACGTTGCGGCCGACGTCGTTTGATACCGATGCCAAACGAAAAATGCTGCGCGGTCCGGATTTTTTTAACGTCGAAAAATTTCCGACCATTGAATTTGTTTCCACATTGTTTCGCTTTGACGGGTCCAAATTGATCGCGATTGATGGTGCATTGACGATGACAGGTGTGACCAAGGCGGTTTCGCTGGTGGTCCATCAATCCGGTTGTGTGGCCGCCACTCCACCACAACCGGCGCGCTGCACGGCCAACGCCGAGGTGGTGGTCAAACGCGCCGAATTTGGCATGACCAGTTGGTCGGCCACCGTTAGTGATACCGTCAAGATTGGCGTTGAATTGGTTGCGGTGGCGGTGGCGGCGGCGACAGCGCCGGGTGACAAGGTGCCGGATAAAAAGTCCGCAGATGTATCCAACGCGCCAGCGCCCGCCAATACAAAATAGTGGCGCGCGACTTGTTGTTTGGCGCCAGCCTGTGGCCGGTGGACATTGAGCAGCAAAAAGTCGTTTATTGACGGGCGTTTTCAAGCAAAAATGCCCCAAAACACGCGCTTTTACTAGGGTTTGAGCCGGCCAATAACGGTCAATTGGTCGCCGCGCAGCCGCGCAATGACCGCCTCGCCGGACGCCGGGCTCACGCCTGTGATGGCGTTGATGTTGACCTGGTGCGAAACCAAAACCAAATTTTTCCCCGGCTGCATCCGGATGGCGAGCCCGCCTTTTACCTGGGCAGCTTGCAACGTGGCGGAATTGGGGGAATCAAAGTGCGAGTTCAGCGCCGGCCAGGTATCGACGCGGCCGAAGGCGAGGGTGGCGGTTTCTTTGGTGCGGCACCACGCGGATGAAAATACGCCGCCAACAGAAACGTTGTGTTTCGCAAATGCCTGTTGCCATGCGCGCGCCTGTGCGCGGCCGACATCATTCAAATTGCGTTGGGTGCTGCATTGCTTGATATCAAAGCCCGGTGGGTCACCGATGCCTTCAACCGTCTGTGCATGGCGCAGCAAGACAATATGACCGCCGCTTTTTAACGCCGACCAAATGGCGTCGTCTGTCGCCATGGCGTGCGACGAGAATACCGCGACAAGCAACAAAAGGCAGCGTTGACGCACGCCGGCGTGTTTCGTATTGGCAGCAGCCACGGGCGCGTCAACCAATTAGCGCTTGAGAAACATCGACAATGCATTTGTGATCATGTCGTTTGACTGCGGCAACCGACCATCCGGCGTGACATGATTGATGAGTTCGGGCAATAGCGTCGACAAACCGCCCGACACCATGTCGGGCGACAGGCCGAGCTGACCGGCGATTTCGCCGATTTTTCCGCTGCCAAGCACCTGCGAAATTTGATCCGCCGAGATCGGCAGATTGTCACCCGTGCCGACCCATGAGTCCGCCAGATGTCCCAAGCCGCCTTGTTTGAATTGGTCAATCAGACCACCAAGGCCGCCTGCGCCACCTTGTTGATTGAGCATTTGCATCGCTATGTCGAGCAGCGGGTTGTTGGTTCCCGTGTCACCCATGCCACCCATGCCGCCGGCGTTTGCGCCGCTGTTCATGACGCTGCCCAAAATACTGTCGAGTAGTCCCATCATGCCCCCTAAGATTTATTTGTTTGAAAAGGTATAGCCGAGCCGCGTGATTTCGGCGCGCGCTTCGGCCATCGCCGCCGGCACATCGAGCGGGTCGCCTGACAATGAAAACTCAATCAGACGGCCGCCAGGCACAAACTGCGGTAACGAGGAAAGCTTGATATTCGGATACTGTGCGACCAGACGATCCATCATGTCGATGAGGTTGGATTCACCGGCGTCCTTGATGACGATACTTTCGCTGGCAATTTTTTGTTGATGAAACAAATGTGTGTACCTTGTTTCGAGCACCCATTCCATCATCGGCCATGACATCTCTGGAAACCCGGGTAGAAAATGATGATCGCCACAACTGAACGCGGCGATTTGGTTGTACGGGTTCGGGATGATGGTTGCACCGATCGGAAACACCGCCATGCGGCGACGGTTGGCGGTCAGTTCAAAATCCGGCTTTTCCTGCATTGCGGCAATCGCGGCCGGATGCTCGGCAAGTTCGACACCGAATGCCGCTGCCGCACATTGGCGCGTATGGTCATCCGGTGTTGCACCGATGCCGCCAAACGAGAACACAATATTGTTGGTGGCAAACGAGCGCCGAAGGGTGTCGATGATGCGTGCGGGGTCATCGCCGACATATTCGGCATACGACAACGCGAGGCCGCGTTTGCCCAGGTTTTCAATTACCTTCGACAGATGTTTGTCCTGACGTTTGCCGGACAAAATTTCATCGCCGATAATGATTGCGGCGAGGGTTCGCACGATCGTCGCCGGCTATTTGATGGCAAGCAATTCAATTTCGAACAACAAAATCGAATTAGCCGGAATTAGTCCGCCGCCGACGTTACGATCGCCATAACCCAGCGCAGGCGGAATGATCAGCGTGCGTTTACCGCCGACCGCCATACCGGCCACACCCTGCTCCCAGCCCGCAATCACGCGGCGCTGGCCGATGGTGAATTCGAACGGCGAATTGCGATCAAGCGAAGAATCAAATTTGTTGCCTTTGGTACCGGGTGCACCGTTCGTGCCCGGCACAAACAGCCAGCCGGTGTAGTGCACGCTGGTGGTATTGCCGGTGGTGGCGACGGCGCCGCTGCCGGTATTGGTGTCAATCTTGACCAAGTCAGTGACGGTCGAGGGATATGGTGGGGTCATGGCGCAGCCTGTCAGGTAAGTGATGAATAAGATGATCGTGATGCGTAAAAATTTTTTCATTCGCGTATTTTCCTTGAATTATGCCGCGATGCGAATCTGTGACATTTTATTGACCTTTGGCCAACCCTTCGCGACGCGGATCGGCACCACCCTGCCAGCCACCCGGCACGCGCAGCACGCCATGCAGACCACCGGGAATATCGCCGATGCGCACCTCGTGGCCCAGCGCCCGCAATTCGGCAGCGATTTTTTCCGCCGCTGTATTCTTTTCGAGATCGGTCGGGCCATTACGACTACCGATGGTGGGTAGTGCAATCGCGGCCTGAATGTCGAGTTTCCAGTCGATCACACCAACAATCGTTTTGGCCACTTGATTGATGATGGTCGAGCCGAGTGCCGAGCCGATCACCATTTTTATGCGCCCGTCTTTTTCAAACACGAGTACCGGCGACATCGCGCTGCGTGGACGTTTGCCCGGCTGCACCGCATTGGCCATCGGTACACCGTCCGTGTCGGTCGGCAACATCGAAAAATCGGTGAGCTGGTTGTTCAGAAAAAAGCCATCAACAAAAATCTGGCTGCCGAACGACGCGTCAACCGAGGTGGTCATGCTCGCGGCGTTGCCAAATGTATCGACGATCGATATGTGGCTGGTGCCGGTATTGGTGAGCGTCACGTCCGCCGCCGTCGTGACTTTCATTTTTGCCGGTGTGCCCGGCGCGACACGGCCGAGGGTTTTGTCGGTACGGATCAGGGCGCTGCGCTCGCGAATGTAGGCAGGGCTGATGAGTGCGGCCACCGGTACCTCGGCAAACCGATCATCAGCGGCAAATTTTTCGCGGTCGGCATAGGCGAGCCGGCCGGCCTCGGAAAAAAGATGCACCGCATCTGCCGAGTTTGGTTTTAGGGCGCCCAAGTCAAACCGTTCGAGCACACCCAGCAATTGCACCACCGCCACGCCGCCACTCGATGGCATCGGCATACCGCACACACGGTAGGTGCGATACATGCCGCAAACCGGTTCGCTGATGCGTGTACGGTAGCCGGCCAGATCACTTGTTGCCATGCTGCCTGGTCGCGCGTTGGTGCGCACGGCGGCAACAATATTGGCGGCCAGTTCACCCGTGTAAAACGCATCGGCACCGTCTTTTGCGATGCGTTTCAGCGTATTGGCCAAGGCAATATTTTTTACCACGGTCCCAACCGGCTTGACGTTGCCGTCGGCATCAAAAAATAACGCCTTGGTGGCGAGGTCGGCGCGTAGTACTTGACTGCCGCCGGCCTGCTGAACGGTGCGGGCGGACAACGGGTAGCCATTTTCGGCCAGCCTGATCGCCGGCTGAAACAATGCCGCCCATGGCAGCTTGCCGTGCGCAGCGTGTGCCGCTTCAAGTGCGCGCAGCACACCCGGCACACCGACCGAGCGGCCGCTGCGCACGGCATCGGCATAACGCATCGGCTTGCCGTCGTCACCAAGAAAAAGTTGCGGGGTCGCAGCCAGCGGTGCGGTTTCGCGTCCGTCGTAGGCGAGCGTGGATTTTTTGGCCGCATCGAAGTGCAGCAAGAATGCGCCACCGCCGATGCCGGATGATTGTGGCTCAACCAGATTCAACACCAGCTGTACGGCGATGGTGGCGTCGATTGCGCTGCCGCCACGCGCGAGGATTTCCAGTCCGGCTTCGGTGGCGAGTGGATGCGCGGCGGCAACCATGTGGTGTTTGGCGGTGGCGGTTGGTTTTGCGGTTTGTCCCGAGGCGGGCTCGGGGAGGTCTTGGGTGGGCTGGGCGAGGACGGTGACGGAAAAAAACAGGGAGCCGCAGATGAACGCAGATAAACGCCGATAAAACCAAGCACTGGTGTGATGAAGCAAATGCCAAGTATCGGCGGACATCTTCAGGCAAAAATGCCGCAAACACCTGATGGATAAAGGCGGGATGGCAATTTTATTTGCGCTGCTCATCTGCGTTTATCAGCGGCAAATAAAAAACTCAAACACTCAGACACAAATATTTGATCTCGACGTAATCCTCGATGCCGTATTTCGAGCCTTCACGGCCCAACCCGGATTGTTTGATGCCGCCAAACGGCGCGACCTCGTTGGAGAAAATGCCGGTGTTGATACCAACCATGCCGGTCTCGAGTGCCTCGGCGATTTTGAATACCCGCGAGACATCGCGCGCAAAAAAATAAGCCGCCAAGCCAAACTCGGTGTCGTTGGCGAGTTTTACCACCTCGTCGTCGCTGGTGAATTTGACCAATGTGCTTCAGACACTTTTGGCCGATCCGACAGCTTGGACCATGGTGCAAGCGCCACGGGCACGCGAGCAGACGGTATATCGCTCGTCGGCATCACCGATTTCGGCGGCCTTTGGA
>JANOEV010000404.1:0-2350 GCA_031413695.1 Burkholderiales bacterium | reverse complement strand
GAATATCCGGATCAAGAATGAATGGAATACCTTTTCGGCTCAGCTTGCGTAAACTTTGACCATCAATATTCCAGCCGACCCAGATGGCAAGCTGCCGGTCCTTGTTTAGTGCGAGCGAGAAGTGCGTATAGTCAATGATGTTGGAACCATTGATCACGGTCTATAACCGCTCCACCGCCAAGGCTGAGGCGTGGGTCAAGCAGCACGGCGGCGCAATGGCGCCTACGGTGGCAGGCGCGGTGGCCGATGCCGACATGATTATGATGTGCGTCGGCAATGATCGCGACGCGACCGAGGTCGGCAACGCGGCAATTGCGGCGATGAAGCACGGCGCGATTCTGATTGACCACACGACCGCATCCGCGGACGTTGCACGTACGTTGTATGCAAATGCCAAAGCCCGCGATATCGGGTTTATCGACGCGCCGGTTTCAGGCGGTCAAGCCGGCGCCGAAAAGGGGCAGCTCACGGTGATGTGCGGCGGCGATCAGGCAACGTTCGACAAGTCCAAACCGGTCATTGATTCGTATGCAAAGGCGACCACGCTGATGGGGGAATCCGGTGCCGGACAACTCACCAAAATGGTCAATCAAATTTGTATTGCCGGATTGGTGCAGGCGCTGTCCGAGGGGCTTGCATTTGCCGAGAAGGCCGGACTGGATGGCAATCTTGTGCTCGATGTCGTTTCAAAAGGCGCGGCACAATCTTGGCAAATGGAAAACCGCGGCCGGACCATGCTTAAGCGCGAATTCAATTTTGGTTTTGCCGTCGACTGGATTCGGAAAGACTTGGGAATATGCCTCGATGAGGCGCGCCGAAATGGTGCGAAGTTGCCATTAACGGCGGCTGTCGATCAGTTTTATGCCGAAATTCAACTGGCCGGTGGCGCACGTTTTGACACCTCGTCGCTCATCACGCGGCTCAAATAGCGACATCAAGAACGACAACTTCGATTTTTATGTAAGTGAACACTATCAAGAAAATGTATACCTGTTAAGGCGATTCAGAAAACGTCATGGTATTTACCGGCGGGTAAGTATTGTGCAATGGCCGACATTTCGCTAAATTGTGACGATGATAAAACTTTACTACTCCCCGGGCGCCTGTTCACTTGCCCCGCATATCGTGTTGGAAGAGCTTGGTATTGCGTACGAGCCGGTGTTGGTTTCCATCGCCGATGGTGATCACAAGCGTCCTGATTTCCTTCGGATCAACCCGAAAGGCAAAGTGCCGGCATTAAATGTTGACGGCAAGGTGCTGACTGAAAACGTGGCGATTCTGACCTACCTCGGTGGTGGATATGCCGAGCGTGGACTGTGGCCAAAAGAGACGTGGAAACAAGCGGAGGCGCTGTCATTGATGTCGTGGTTGTCGTCAACCGTGCATATCGCCGCAGCCGGAATTTTTCGTGCCGAGCGCTTTTCAAAAGATCCGGCGGCAAAAGACAGTATTGTTGCAACGGCGAAAGAAAACCTGCTTAAGCACTACGCCGAAATCGATGCAATGCTGGTTGGCCGTTCATTCGCGATGGGTGGGCAATATGGTGTTTGCGACGCCTATTTGCTGGTGTTTTATCGCTGGGGTAACCGGCTTGGCATCGACATGAAGAGTCAATATCCTACCTGGGCCAAACACGCGCAGCGGGTGTTTTCGCGTTCCACGGTCAAGCGTGTATTCGAAGATGAAGGCATTGAGCTGGACAAGTAAATGGGCGACCTGACCGCTTTTAACGACCGTCGCTTGGTATTGCCGGCAAATTGCCGTCGCCGTCTTGTTCGGCGGCGGGTCGTGCCAACCTGCCTCGCAATCTTGTCGGCGTTGTCGAGCCAATCAAGCATTGCCACGGAAGTGACGGATGCGGTTGCGCCATTTTCGGCGAACGGTACGCTGCGTGTTGCCGTGACGATCAACGGCTTTTTACGTTTTCGCGTTGGCAGCACCGGCGGTACGATCAATCTGCTGACGTTTTCGCCGCTCGCGGCAAATGTCGGGAATAACACGCCGCTGGCCGGTGCCGGGGGTGACGCCGGTGCCAGCACCGTCAATGTGCTGGTGCAAGGCAATCGAAGCCAGATCACGATCACGCCGACCAATTCAAGCGGCGGGCTTGGGATCGGCACCGGGGTGGCATCGGATGGCCGTATCAGCTACACCCAGATTAGTACCGCGTCGTCGGATGCCGTCAACCTGCCCGCGCCGGTATTATCAAATGCCGGTGGTAGCGCCGTGTTGCCGGTGTCGAACGCCGGCATGCGCACGCGCGTCGGGCTCTGATCATTGAGGAAATCGTAGGGACGTACTTCGTCGGGATTGATCGGTGGGTCGGTGTTGACGTCGCCCGAGTCCACCG
>JANOEV010000403.1:0-1613 GCA_031413695.1 Burkholderiales bacterium | reverse complement strand
GTTGATTTTGCTTTTATTATACAAAAATGCGTAATTAAAAGTTAGTGGTGGTGATGCGTACGAGCGTGTGTTTTTTTTGTCTTTTTCATTGTGTACTGTTCAGATTAATCGAATAATTCAAGAAATAATTGATATGTCTTAGAGACGGGCGCTATCGCGTTTGGGCAGCACTTCAGCCAGCTTCAAGCGTAAGGCGCTTTGCTCTTCGCGGATATGGTTGGCACCAGCATCCAAGCGCGCCACCGATTCGCGGAACTGTGCCACATCTTTGGTGCGCTCCTCACGTAATGCGAGCGCAGCCTGCCAAGCTGCGCGGGCGATGTGATAGTGATGTCCGAACCAGATACGCAGATGGCCATCTAGCTCCGCCACAAAAATTTGGTATTGCTGGGCGCGAGCAGCTTGCCGTTCCAATTGGGCCAAGCGCGGATTAATCTCGGCCAGAATATCTTTGACTCGCTCCAAGTTGTGGCGGGTCTCGTTGAGTTTGCGCAGCGCGTCTTCGCGCCGGTCGCGGTAGCCACCGATGCCGGCTGCTTCTTCGAACAGCGCCCGCCGCTCTTCAGGTTTTTGGGCCAGCGCAGTATCGACCGAGCCTTGGCCGATAACGGTATTATGCTGGGCAATGCCACGGTCAGCGATCAGCCCCCCAGGGAGCAACATGCAAACCAACCTGACAAACAGCTTGGGAACCGGGCGTGGTTGAAGGAAGGTGAAGTTGTCTCCGGCATCAAGGGCAGTGGCATAGCCGGGCTTGGCCGCCACCAAGGAATGGTAGATACCTTTGCTTGATCGATAACAATATCATGACATCCCGAGCAGAGAGGTATTCCTGGCCTTATTCCCATTAACTGAGCAACATGTTTTCTCGGATAATCCGAATCAAATGATTAAGGAACCGCAATGGCAACATCCGCAAAACCTGCGAGCGACAAACCTGTTCCGGCGGCAAGAAGCGCGAGTGAAAATCCGGAAGAAGACAGCCCAAAACCTAAAGGGAAAAAAAAGCTATCCATCATAATCATTGGCGTGCTTGTTTTGGCATCTGCCACTGGCGCAGCCTGGTACTTCACCAAAGGAAGTCCGCAAGACAAAGAAGTTAAGACAGTTTCTGCGCCACCTTCAGGACCGCCGAAATTTATTACTCTGGAACCCTTTACGGTCAATCTGCAACGCGAGGCAGCTGACCAGTTCCTGCAAATCGGCATCACGCTGAAAATTGTAGACCCGCACCTTGAGGAGCAACTCACGCTGGCCATGCCGGAAATCCGTAGCCATTTACTGCTACTGCTATCGGGAAAATATCCGTCTGAACTGTCCCCAACGGCCGGCAAGAAAAAACTTGCACATGAAATAATAAATGAGATCAACACGGTGCTGGGCTTGCCTGGCAAGCCCGAACCATCTGACGCACCGGAATCCGGTGTAACTGTTCCTACAGACAATAAACCTGCCGTCGCTTCCGGTGAAATTGCAACCGGTGTGGCCGCAACCGATGTGGCTGAACCTGACGCACCCGCCCCCGACGATGCGACTGATCAGGCAGAAACTGAAGCAGCGCCTGTACAGGAACCTAATGAATACGAATAGGAGATGTTGTTCAATCCGATAAA
>JANOEV010000402.1:0-2948 GCA_031413695.1 Burkholderiales bacterium | reverse complement strand
CGATGATTGCCACCGATCCGGTATCGGCTGAAAAAATGGCCGACGAGTTGTCGGACTTTTTACGCGCCAGCTTGAAATCACTGCGCGCCGACCGCACCACCGTTGGCGAGGATTTTGAGCTCGCCCGTGCGTATCTGGCGCTGGCGAAATTACGCATGGGTGGCCGGCTCTCGACCGATATTCAAATCGCCGGGGGGGCGGCAAACGTCAAGATCCTGCCGTTGTTGTTGCAAACCCTGTTGGAGAACGCAATTCAGCACGGGCTCGAGCCGAAAGTCGGCGCCGGTTCGATTCACGTCCGCGCGGAAATCATCGACACCAGCGGGCCGCCCAAACTGCATGTTTGGGTGATCGATGATGGTGTGGGCTTTGGTGTCGCCAATTCGGGCGGCACGGGCGTCGGCCTGGCCAATATTCGCGAACGACTGTTGTCCGCTTACGGCGGTGACGCGCAATTTTTATTGACGGCCAATACACCAAGCGGTGTAATCGCTGAATTGATTTTGCCGGTAGCGTAAACAATATGACCACAGCAATAATCGTAGATGATAGTTCGCCGCGGGTTTCGGCGAGACAAACTGCTTTGTCTTGCCGCGCGGCGGACGGGTGGCCCATGCAGGGGCCACCCCAGTATGCAGGAGCGGAATCGTGACAACAGCAATAATCGTGGATGACACGAGAACGAGGAATTCGCACCCCACCGGGGCGTGCTCGCGAGCGCCCAAGCGCTGCGACCGAAGGAAGTCCCGCGGGACAGGGCGCGCGGGAGTGTTTGCAGGAGCGAAATCATGACAACAGCGATCATTTGTGATGACGAACCCCGCCTCGCCGAGGCGCTGCGCGACATGCTAAAGACCGCGTGGCCGGAACTCAATGTGGTGGCACTTGCACATAGCGGCGGTGACGCGCTGGCGGTCATTGCCGATCACGAGCCAAACATTGCGTTTCTCGATGTCCGCATGCCCGGTTTATCGGGCATTGAGGTTGCACGTCAGGTTGCCGGCGGCGAGTCGTCGCCCAAAATTGTATTTGTCACCGCGTTTGATGAACACGCCATTGCCGCCTTTGATATTCACGCCGTCGACTATTTGTTAAAGCCGGTTCGCGCCGAACGGCTGGCCGAAACCGTGGCGCGCCTGAAGGGCGCCCACCGGCGACCGCCGCAGATTGATCAAGCCTGGGTTGATTCACTGCGGCAACTTGCCGGTGCCGAGCGCAAATACCTGCGCTGGCTCAACTGCGGCCAGGGCAGCGATATCGACGTGATTGCCACCTCGGAAGTGCTGTTCTTTCAATCGCGCGACAAATATACGGCGGTCATCACCGCCGACAAGGAGCGCTACATTCGTACACCGATGAAAGAGTTGTTGAACGTGCTCGACCCCGACGAGTTCTGGCAGGTGCACCGCAGCTCCGTCATCCAGGTGGCGGCGATTGAGCGCGTGATAAAAGATGACGTTGGCCGGATGCAGGTCAAACTGCGTGGTTGCAAGGAGCTGGTGCCGGTTTCCGGGGCATTTTCGGGGCGCTTTAAACAGATGTAGCACGCCGGTTATTCGCGCCAGGAACGGGCGGCGACACCAATTTCACCGATAATTCATGCTTTCTTGCATCTTCATTTGTACTTTTGGCCGGTGAACACGACATGACGTTTCCTTTTTCCGTGCCGCCGAAGCGGGCGGCAATGATTGCATTGATTGCCGCCGTGAGTCTGCTTAGCGCGTGTGGTACCACGCCGAAAAAATCGCCGGCGCCCGGGCCTGCTGCGTCACCATCAAAACCCGGCGGTTACTATCTCGACGACGGCCCCGGCGCAAATCCACCGGCCAACCTCGACACCATTCCCGATGCGGTGCCGCGCAACGATAAATTTCACAGCGGCGCCAACAAGCCGTACACCGTATTTGGCCGCACCTATGTGCCGGCGTTAAACAACGACCCGTTCCGCCAGCGTGGTATCGCCTCGTGGTACGGCCGCAAGTTTCACGGCAACATGACCTCCATCGGTGAAATTTACGACATGTATGCCATGACGGCCGCGCACCCGACGCTGCCACTGCCGTCGTATCTGCGTGTCACCAATCCGGCCAACATGAAATCGGTGGTGGTACGGGTCAATGATCGCGGCCCGTTTCATTCAGACCGCATCATTGATTTGTCGTTTGCCGCCGCGCACCGGCTCGATATCGCCCGACGGGGTAGCGGCAACGTGCTGATTGAGCGCGTGTTTGCCGGTGAACCACCGCGTGCCCCGGTTGCTGCCGCGCCAATGGCAGCGCCGATCATTGTGCCAATGCCACCAACACCACAGATTGCCGCAGCATCACCAATCACCGCCGAAGGCACCCAATTATTTCTGCAGCTCGGCGCGTTTGGTTCACAGGAATACGCCAACATTTTCCGTGACCGTATGGCGCGCGAGCTCGATTGGAACAATGAGCCGATCATCGTCATCCAACGCGACGGCCTGTGGCGCGTCAGGCTCGGCCCGTACAACTCGCGCATTGAGGCAGATGCCATTCAGGCGCGGGTAAAACAGTCACACGATTTTTCACCAATCATTTCCAGACCCTGACCCGAATGGCACTTACTTAAGCCGTCTCCCCGGCGAACAACCACAGGGGTTGCGCCGGGGAGACAAGCGGTAGAGTGGCGCTATGAATCGCAAATTCTGATGCGGAGGCCGAATTAATCCTTAAGTAAGTGCCGTTCAACCCTGACCCGTAATTTTTCAACGCTCAATTTCACAATCAAATCAATGAACCTTCGCCAAACCCTGTTTTTGTTCGTTTCGCCGGCGGTATTGCTTGCCGCCACCATCGCCGCCGCGCAATTACCCGCGACGCAAGCCGATATCCCGCCGCCGCCCATGTCGGCGCGTGCCTATTTGTTATACGACGCATCCAGCGGACAGGTGTTGGCGAGCCAGGCCAGTACCGAGCGGTTTG
>JANOEV010000401.1:0-4024 GCA_031413695.1 Burkholderiales bacterium | reverse complement strand
CGCCGGCACCGCCGTCAGACGCTCCTTGAGTCGATCAACCGCCGCCTGCAATCGGTCGTCGCTATAAGGTTTTAGGACATAGTCAATCGCCCCGGTGTTGAATGCATCAACCGCGTATTGGTCGAAGGCTGTGACGAAAACAATATGACACTTAAGGTCGCGATTTGACGCGAGGCTCTTGGCAACTTCAATACCGGTCATTTCCGGCATCTGAATATCGAGGAATGCCAGTGTCGGGTGATGTTCGGCGATTGCCTCCAACGCCGCCTCGCCGTCACCAACGTCGGCAACGATAGACAATTCAGGCCAAAGTTTCGAAAGTTTCGCTTTAAGTTGGGCGCGGAGGATGGGTTCATCTTCGGCGATGATGGCTGTAAATGTCATGGACTTATCTCAACGTCAGGATGATTCTTTGCGACTCACGCGCGCCCTGCATGGCACTTGTGCGTTTGCGGGCGCGAAACATGTTTCGCGCATTCCCCGCACACGTGTCTTCGGCGATGATGCCTGTAAATGACATCCAAGACCCCTGGTCAACATTCGAACAAACCAGATCATGCCACGGGCGGATCAATTAGTGCAGTTTTCTTGCGTTTTCGCCACCAGAACCAGTAGACGATGAAACCCACAACAACAAACGGTAAAAGAACCGGAAATACTGAAAGTAGAATCATGATTGGGATGCCGATTGCCAAGCCGACAAACAAAAATCCCAGGCCGTAGATGACGGCAATCAAAATCAAGGCCACCAGCGAGAGCACCCCAAACACGAGTAAAAATAGCCCGGTACCGAGCGCCATTCCCTCCATGCCTGACAATCGTGCGTCCCCCACGCTGAGCGGAATTGCATCTGTTGCAAGACCCACCATGCCGACCAAAAACACCACGCCGAGTACGGCAACAATGGCGACGAAAACCTTGACTAAAATGCCGGCCCACGCATTGTGCGTGCGGACAGCGACGTTAAGGGTTTTTGCGCTCCATGATTTCGGCTCGGCCGGTCTGGCCTGGCCGGGTGACGTCGCTGGGTCACCGGTGAATACTGTCGAGCCCGCCGCCGGCGTTTCGATGGTGGCGATCACGCCATTGGGTGTGTTGGATTCCAGGGTGAATTTTGCCTGATCGCCAAACAGCGCGAGTAGCCGTTCGCGAACATTCGCCAAGCCGATGCCGCCGCCCGGCTGTACTGGCGAGTCCGATAGTCCCCGGCCGGTATCCTTGACCATGATGCGAATAGTCTGGCGCCCCGCGACGTCAACTTTTTCGGCAATGACATCAATTCGGCCGCCTTCACGCTGCGGTTCCAGCCCGTGTTTAATCGCATTTTCAACCAGCGACGGCAACATCAGCGGCGGGAATGGGAGATTTTCCAAATCAGGCGGCACTTGAATACCAAACTCCAAACGCGCGCCCATGCGCATCTTGAGAATATTTAAATACGCACGAACCAACTCGATTTCCTGGCCGACGGTCGAAATGTTCTCGCGCATTTTCGGCAGTGTCGCGCGCAGATATTGGATCAAATGACCGGTCATCTTGTTCGCTTGCTGCGGGTCAACTTCGGTCAACGCCTGAACATTTGCCAAGGTGTTGTACAGAAAATGCGGCTCGACCTGAGCCTGTAACGCCATCAGTTTTGCTTCGACAATCTGGCGATTAACATTGGCCGACTCGGCCTCCTGCGTTTTGACACTGGCTAATTCGAGCGCGCGACGCGAGCGTCCGATGTAAATCTTCACAATGATCAAGATGATAAACAGCGGAATGAAGGCGACAATCAGTGCGGCACCAATGCCGACCCGCCGAAAATCATTCGAAACCTTGCGCCGGATGTCTTCGCGAAATTCCGGCGGCAACGGTGGTGTGGGCGCGCCAATATCAATCCCATTTATTTGAAGCGTCGATTTTTCGGGTGCCCCGATGGTGATGTCACCCTTGATATGGGTGCCACCCAACATGCCGTCAATCTTCACCGTATCTTCACCATTCTTTTTGGTGATGGTGAGATCGTTTGCGTCACCCGGCTTTTCGCTATTGTTGCTCTTTAACTTGATGCTCGATACGCTGTCTGCAGACAATGATTTTGCGTCCGCGCCGGCTGGCGATTTTTTGATGCCGGAGGTCGTTGGTGTCGTCGGCGTGGTTGGTGTCGTCGGCGTGGTTGGTGTGGTCGGTGTCGTTGGCGTGGTCGGTGTCGTTTTCCCCGCTTCGTCGCCAACAGGCTGGCCGGTGTTTACGCTGAACTTTCCGCTCTTGATTTTATTAAGCGTGTCATTTGCCTCGCGTTCTTTCGCCTTTGCCTCGGAGATGGCCTTGTCAAAGGCGGCGAACGCCGTCGGATCATCAAGGCCGACCCGCGCTTGTGCGGCGGCTGCTTCTTTTCGTGCTCCCTGCAGCTCCCTTATTTTTTCGCGTGCGGCTTCCAGATCAGCTTGCGCAGATTCACGTGCTTTTTCGCGTTGCCCACGCGCGGTCTCTTTCGCCTGGCGGCGCTGCTCTTGCTCAAGTTCGCTCGCCGCGCGGCGCGCTTCTTTTGCTGCCCGGACTGAATCAGCCTTTGCTCTTTTGGCGTCGCTCTCTGCGCTCGAAAGCTCGGCACGTGCGGCTTCGATTTCCCGCAACGCTTTGGCAAGTTCCGCCTTGCGTGCCGGGTCGGCGGTTCGGTCTCCCATTGACTTGACAACGCGTTCTGCAATCGTCAATGCGTTATCACCAAAGGTGCGGTCAATCTCTCGTTGAATGGCACGGTTCTCTGTTGATGACTTGCCGGAATCGGACAATCGAATCACGTTGAACGGCACCGTAAACAATGCCAGCATCAGGAACGTGAACAGTCCAGCGAGAGCCATCACCCACCAGGGCGTTTTGTACAGCAGATTGCCGATTGCTTTGAACATGACTGAGTTTAAGGCTGAATGATTGACTTGCGGACTTGCGACGATTGGCTACTCTTCGAGAGCAACCCAAAGCAGGAGCGTGGTGGCGACACCAACAAAGGTCGCAATCCAAAACCACGCCGGCATTTCAGCCATTTGTGTGACTATTTTGGAAAGGATGGTCATCATGCGCTCCTGTTTCAATTGACTCGTTATGGAGGCAGCATATTGGGTGACCACACGGGACTCAATCCAGATTGGGCTGGAATGCAGAAACCATCGGTCAATTTGCGAGCAGTCGGGACGGACAACATGCGGCCTTATCAGCGCAACTAAACAAAAGTCCTTTATTGGCGGACGTTTACAGGCAATAGCACCTGTAAACGTCCGCCAATAAAGGACTTTGCATTCTCGCTGTTGCGCGTATCGCAATCCAGGCGACGTGCGTGGCCAAGCCGGGTCACATTTGTTTGAACAAATGTGTGTAGTTGCGACTGACGGTGAGCGTTTCGTTGCGGCCGATGAGTTTTAGGTCCGCCTGATCGCGCAGCCCGCGGACCACCCCGGCAATTGCCCGGGTATTGACGATTGTCGAACGGTGAATTTGCCAGAACCGGCTTGGATCAAGTTCGACAATGAGTTCCTTGATCGACTTTCGAATCAGCACCTCGCTGTCGCCCATCGCAACACAGGTGTATTTCTCATCTGACTGAAAGTACAAGACATCGTCGACCGGGATCAGCCGTACGCTTTGACCCACGCTGGCTTTGATCCATTGCAAATATGCGCCCCCGGGCTGCAGCCTTTCACCGAGCAGTTTCAGAACAGCGTCGAGCGATTTGACCGGCGAAACCGTGGTGCCCTGCCCGAGTCTGTCTTGCAGGCGTCCGACAGTCTCCTGCAAACGCGCGTTGTCATAGGGCTTCAACACGTAGTCGATCGCCCCCTGTTCAAACGCCTCGATCGCATATTGATCAAACGCCGTGACAAAAACAATCTGGCACCGCTTGTCGTTCGCTTTTGCAAGCGTGCTGATTTGACGTGCCGCGTCCAATCCAGACATGAGTGGCATATGGATGTCCAGAAACACAACGTTTGGTTGATGTTCCATGAACCCGCTTACCGCCTCACGGCCATTTGTTGCTTCG
>JANOEV010000400.1:0-8765 GCA_031413695.1 Burkholderiales bacterium | reverse complement strand
TTGCGCGCCAGCAAAGTTGATGCCGGCTTGCAAAGCCGCGTGACCGATCTGCTCAAGACGGCAAACATTCCAACCAGTGCCGCGGTCGAACTCGACGGCGAGTTTCTCAAGGTGCGTGTGCCCGACGGCAAGGCGCAAACGGCCGCGCGCGACTTGCTGCAAAAACAACTTGGCGAGGGGTATGTTGTTGCGCTCAACATGCTGTCAAAGTCACCCGCATGGCTGGCCAAAGTCAACGCCCTTCCAATGTATTTGGGCCTTGACCTGCGCGGCGGTGTGCATTTCCTGATGCAGGTCGACATGAAAGCGGCCACCAACAAGGCCGTGGATCGTTATCAAAACGAGACCCGCGCGCTGTTTCGTGACAAAAAGGTTTTCTACACCGGTATTTCACGCGAAGGTGAAAACGTTGTTGTTCGTTTCAAGGAGCGCAGCGAAGCCGACAAGGGGCTCAAGGAGCTCAACGCCCAATATTCAGATTTATTGATTCGTGATGCCAACCAGGGTGATGAGATTGTAGTCACGCTGACGATGAAGCCCGAAACCGTGGTGAAGCTGAAGGATGCGGCGCTTCAGCAAAACATGACAGCGCTACGCAAGCGGGTAAATGAGCTTGGTGTATCCGAGCCGATTGTCCAGCAGCAGGGGGCTGATCGGATTTTGATACAGTTGGCCGGTGTGCAGGATCCGGGCCAGGCCAAAGACATCATCGGGCGAACCGCGACACTCGAATTCAGAATGGTTGCAGAAGAACACATGAGTGCCGGCTCGTTTGAACGTTTCCGTACCGATCCGACCCCGTTTGGTACCGACAAGATGCAGGACCCGCAAGGCCGGATCGTGCTGGTTCGTAAACAGGTGATTGTCACCGGCGACAAGGTGACCGATGCGCAGCCGGGCTTCGACACCCAAAAAGGCAACACGCCAAATGTAAGTGTCCGACTCGACGGTGCCGGTGGCCGCGCGATGACACTCGCGACACGTGAAAACGTCGGCAAGAACATGGCGGTAATTCTGACGGAAAAGGGCAAGCCCGAAATTTTGAGCTGGCCGACTATTCAAAGCGAACTGGGGGTCAATTTCCAGATCACCGGAATACCGACCTCCCAAGAGGCAAAAAATCTTGCGCTGTTGATGCGTGCGGGCGCACTTGCCGCGCCAATGGAAATCATTGAGGAACGCACAATTGGCCCAAGTCTCGGCGCGGAAAACATTGACAAGGGCAAGAATTCTCTCTTGTTCGGTTTTTTGTTGATCACGGTATTCATGGTGTTTTATTACTCGCTGTTTGGCGTGGTGTCGGTTGTGGCGCTGGCGGCGAATCTGTTTTTTCTGCTCGCGCTTTTGTCGATGTTGCAGGCGACGCTAACCTTGCCGGGAATCGCCGCCATCGCGCTGACGCTTGGTATGGCAATCGATGCCAACGTTTTGATCAACGAGCGCATCCGTGAGGAATTGCGAAACGGCATGTCGCCACAAATGGCGATACAGGCGGGCTATGACCGTGCCCTGGATACGATCATCGATTCAAACATCACCACCCTCATCGCCGGTCTGGCGTTGCTGATTTGGGGCTCCGGGCCGGTACGAGGATTTGCGGTTGTGCATTGTCTGGGGATCATCACATCGATTTTCTCTGCCGTGATGGTTTCGCGGGGAATTGTCAACCTCATTTACGGCGGCAAAAAGAAAGTGGCAACATTACGTATTGGTGATGTGCACTGGGACAAGCCCGTAAAAAAACTCAAGGCGTGATATGCCGATCAAGTTGCATGGGCCATTGTGTCAACGGCCCGGCTATTTGCACTTACATCGTCTTTAAAAAGTAAAAGGCAGCAAAAAAATGGAATTCTTCAAATTTAAAAAATCAATCCCGTTTATGAAACACGCGTTGGTCTTCAACGTGATTTCATTCGTCACATTCTTGTTGGCTGTATTCTTCCTGTGGAAAAACGGACTGCATCTGTCGATCGAGTTTGTCGGCGGCACGGTGATGGAGGTCCAATACGCAAAGGTCGCCGAGCCCGACCGCATACGTGAAACCCTTGCCAAGGCGGATTTGATGGCGGAAGTGATCCGTTTTGGTTCACCGCAAGACGTGCTGATTCGACTGCCCAAGCCAGCATCGACCGAGCAAAGTCAAAACGCTGCCATGCAGAAGCAAAATGACGCGGTCATGCTCGCCCTTTGTACGGCTGAGGCCGCTGATTTGGCAAAGCCGGTCGAGCTGGTATGCCCGACAGATGTGGATAAAAAGAATGAGGCTGCAGTCAGGTTAACGCGTACCGAATTTGTTGGGTCTGCAGTGGGCAAAGAACTGGCCTATGACGGGGCGCTTGCCTTGTTCGCGGTTTGTATCGGCATCATGGCTTACCTTGCGATCCGTTTTGAATGGCGGTTTGCGGTATCAACTATTATTGCCAACCTACACGATGTGATCATCATTCTTGGTTTCTTTGCGTTCTTTAAGTGGGAATTTTCGCTGCCGGTACTTGCGGCCGTACTGGCGATTCTTGGTTATTCGGTCAACGAGTCGGTCGTCGTGTTTGACCGTGCGCGTGAGAATTTTCGCAAGATGCGCAAGGCGACCACCGCGGAAATTTTCGATGCCGCCATTACCGGCACCATTTCCCGCACCATCATCACCCACGGCACCACGCAGATGATGGTGATTGCGATGCTGGTGCTGGGTGGTCCGACCTTGCACTACTTCGCACTTGCGTTGACGATTGGTATTTGTTTCGGCATTTATTCGTCGGTACTGGTGGCCTGTCCGATTGCGAACTATCTCGGCGTTTCACGCGAAGATTTTGTCAAGCCAACGAAAAAAGACGGCGAGCCGGAAGTTATTTCCGCACAGCCCTGACCAACCGGCGGCCTGGCGCGATCATGGAGTGGATCGGCACCCTGGTTGAGTTGTTTCTGCATCTTGACAGGCATCTGGCGGTGCTTGGAGCCCAGCACGGCGCATGGATATATGCAATCCTGTTTGCGGTCATATTTGCCGAGACCGGGTTTGTTTTCACGCCGTTTCTACCCGGTGATTCGCTTTTATTCATTACCGGGTCGCTGGCCGCGCTCGGTATGATGGACGTTCACCTGCTGGTGGCCTTGTTGTTTATCGCCGCGGTCGCAGGCAATACCATCAATTATGAAATCGGACGCTGGCTCGGACCAAAGGTTTTCTCACAGCAATAATCGCGCTGGCTAAATCCCCACTATCTTGAACGAACCCGTGGCTTTTTTGAGCGGTGGGGTGCCATGGCTGTGATCGTTGCGCGTTTCGTGCCGTTTTTGCGAACATACGTGCCGTTTGTCGCCGGTATCGGCGCAATCACCCGCGGTAAATATCTGTTGTTTACCGTGTTGGGTGCCGGGCTTTGGATTGGCTCGCTCACCTACCTCGGCTATTGTTTTGGCAATATCCCCTGGGTAAGGGCCAATCAGGGTTTGATCGTTGTCGCGGTGATCATGTTGAGTGTCATGCCGATTATCATCGGCTTGATCAGTGCCAAATTTGCAGTCGCCAAGACTGCCTAACGTATTTTTTCCGGCGCTGGCGATTGATTCGGCGCGGTCCGGCTGCTACGAACATAAATAACGGCCGAAACAAAAAACACCACCGACAGCACCAATTCGGCCAATGCGAGCAGTCTGGACGCGGGTAACAGGTCCGACCATCCGCGCACCACGCCCTCGGTAAAGTAAAACCAGATCAACAAGGTCGACCATTGATAGGTGTAGCGTCGCGTTGGTGGGTGCCGCCAGAGTTGCCAAATTGGAAATAACAAGGGCAGTGCCTTGATGACCAACCAGGAGCCGCCGCTACGGATCGGGGCGAGGATCAGTTCCCACGCTACCAACAACACAAATAGCAAAATCAGACTGGTGATGCCGGCGTGGTGTGCGGCAGTCGCGCGACCGGCGTTCAGCACGGCGTCATGCCAGTTTTGCCGCGGTCAATGCGATTCTCTTGCCAAGCGCTGCCGCCAGCGTTTTTTCTGCATCGCTCACCACACGGGCACCGTTTGACCCGGATACATGACTCGCCCCGTAGGGTGTCCCGCCGTCAGTGGTGGTTGATAGCGCAGGCTCGGAAAACGGCAGGCCGACAATCAGCATGCCATGGTGCAGCAAAGGCAACATCATCGTCAGTAGCGTTGATTCATTGCCGCCATGCATTGCCGCCGAAGAGGTAAACACGCCGGCGGGTTTGCCGATCAGGGTGCCGCGCATCCACTCACCACCAGTGCCGTCAAGAAAATATTTTAGTGGTGCGGCCATGTTGCCAAACCGCGTTGGTGATCCAAGCGCAATGCCGGCACATTCGGCAAGATCCACGCTTGTGACATAAGGCGGCCCCTCGTCCGGTACCGCCGGTGAGACCGCCTCAATCACAGTGGACACTTTTGGTACGGTACGAATTCGTGCAGTCATGCCGGGCACACTGTCAACACCACGCGCAACGTGATTGGCAAGCTCCCTGACGGCGCCTGAGTGTGAGTAGTACAAAATCAGAATATCCGCCACGATGGTGTTCGCCTTCTGCGTAATCAACACGCTATTATAGAAGCCGTTTCCAACAGTTATTTCTTTGTGAAAAATCTTATTCGCTTCGTTCAAGTCTCGACGGCATATGCGCGATTTTTGGCGAGGCGGATAATCGACGACCGCTGTCTTACGATCGCCGGCAGTTTGACTTTTACCACGCTATTGGCGCTGGTCCCGCTTTTTACGGTAACCATCACGTTGACGTCAAAACTGCCGTTTACGCGAGATATCATTCTGCAACTGAAATTATTCATCCTCAAAAATTTTGTGCCGGATATGGCAAGCAGGATGGTCGGCGTTTACATGGACCAGTTTGCTTTAAACGCGTCGCGATTGACCGTCATTGGTCTGGCGATCGTGCTGGTGACAACGGTTGCATTGCTGTTTACGATTGAAAATTCATTCAACAGCATCTGGCGGGCGAGCCGCCGTCGCGCATGGTGGCGACGATTGCGCTGGGCGTTGATTTTGCTGACGGTGGGTCCGATCATGGTTGCGGCAAGTCTGTCGATCACCATGTTTTTTGTCCGTGCGGCTCACAAGTTCGAGCGTACATTGCCACTGCTCGACGATACGCTTTGGCTGATATTGCCGGTGGTCATCACCACCATCACGCTCTACATGGCATATAGGTGGATACCCAATCGTCACGTGCCCGCCCGTCATGCGCTGGTCGGCGCGCTGCTTGCTGCGCTGGTGTTCGAGGCAATGAAGTACGGTTTTGTCGTGTATGTGACGAAGGTGCCGACCTACAGCCTGGTATACGGCGCTTTTGCAAGTGTGCCGATCTTTCTGATGTGGCTGTTCCTGTGTTGGCTGTTGGTGTTGCTCGGTGCCGAAGTATCGGCGACCTTGTCTTACGTCCGGCACCAGGCTGCACAAACGGATGCGTTGCAGCTTGAGGATGCCAAGGAGAGAATTTGGTCGGCTTTGTGCGCCGCGGATCTGCCGCGCACGTTTGATCAACTTCGCCTTGCCGCGCCAATGCCGATTGACCATGCAGAAGATGCACTCGATGCACTGGTCGCTGCGGGGAAGGTGGCCGTGACCGCCGGCAAGCCCATGTGTTACCGCATCAACAATTCGTAAGGCGAATTACGACAATTGAAATTGGAACAGGTCAAACTTTGACGTGCGCTCGACAAGTGTTGTTGCCCGTACATGCGAAATTTCACCGTGGTCGTCCAACGCGAATTCACGCAAATCGGCAAATGTATCGGGAGCCGTCATTACCGTGTCAGGCGGGGCCTCGGCATGATTGGACGCCAATAACAACGCCTTGCTTGGACGGTTGTTGGAACCGGTTGTTGGTTCGATCGAGATGCAGTAACCGGCCGGGGAGATTAATTCCATGCCGAATTCGAGCGCATTGCCGTCGAGCAGCGTTAACCAGCGGACCACGCCCAGGTTCCATGCGCGGCCGCCGACAAACCGCACACCGACAACCTCGCCCACGGTGACACCGACGTTGCCGGGCTCGTTGCGGTGCATGCGCAGGCCGTTGGCACTCTGATTTAGCACCAACCATTCTTCAACCCCGATCATTTGCGACATCGGGTCTTGCGGAATATTCAACATTGGAATGGTGCGCCCGTCTCTTATCGCGGCGGCATCCGATTCGGGATTTTCTTCGGTGATCAGTTCGGCAAAATAGGCAATCGCCTTGACGCCCGAACACAATGCGACACCGGTATCGGCCGGGTTGCGTCTGAACTGGCGCTTTGGTGGATCGCCCCACAGCCGGATGAGGCGCGCAATAAGATCATTCGTGTCGTGAGTCGCACGACTCTTCGCGGCGGTCGCGGCGGTGGTGTTGCCGGCTTTCAGTCGTTGTTGCATGCGTTCAACCAGCTTTGTGGGGTCAACCAGACGCATCACATCGCCCAGGGGCGGCCGGTTGCCCTGCACCAGCGGTTTGGGTCCGGAGTCGGTGTCAAACGCGACGACAAAAGCGCGCTGTGGGTCGATTCCTTCGGTTGACGATTTGAAGTCGACCAGTCCGCGGTTTTGACGGAGTAACGCCAGTGTGCGGTCAACCTCGCGATACATCAAACGATAGGGGTCGGCAAGCGACAACATCAGCATTTCGTAATACAAATCACCGATGGATAACTTCGCATCTGCGTCGGCAATTTCGGTCGCGAAGCCTTGCTCTTCGGCATATAAGAATAGTGTGCTTGCTTCCAACCATGCGCCCTTGGGAACCGGGTGGTAGGTGCGATAACACTGAAGCATTTGCGCCTGCAGCGCGGACAAAATCCGATAAACCGGATTCAACAGTGCTTTCTTGGCACCAAAGACGATCAGCTTGCCGGTTTTTTCAAGGACAAAGTGTTTGTAGATGAAATTGAATTCGGTGACGAGCAAATGCGCCAGTTCAAACGCTTCTTTCTGTTTTGGTTGCAGTGGCAAACTCGCGTAGGCATAAATCGCGTTGAGTTCCTCAAGCAGCACCGAAATTACCGGGTAAAACACCTCGGCCAGCGCAACACGATCTTCTGCGGCGATTTTGGCGCGGTTGAGTGCGGCCAAATTTGCCGCGATGGCGTTCGATGATTCAATGGTCTTGGTCAGCGGCAGTCCTTCAACCCAGACGCGCGCCTTTTTCGGGTTGACCTCGACGTCTTTCGCGAGCGGCGCGGTTGCCGTCGGCACGGATAAGCTTAAGGACATTCAACCCTCTTTGGTCGCGGGACGTTGTTGGACTATCGGTGCGCGTGATCGCGTCTATTGTTTGTTATTGGTTACATCCACTGCGCGGCAGATTTACTTGCCATAATGCAACGTCCATAGTTTAGCAGAGGCAAATATGCTTTTTTCCAACACCAAGGGTTACGATCAGCATCGATGCGCCGTCAGCCGGCATGTTGTCCGACTCGCCACCGTGGTGGTGCTCGGATTTGTCAGCTCGGCGCATGCGTTCGACCTCAAGGATACCGATGGCCGCGCGCACAAGCTTGCCGATTTGAAAGGCAAGTGGGTGGTGGTCAATTTTTGGGCAACCTGGTGTGCACCCTGCGTCAAGGAGATCCCGGATATTGCCGAGTTCGCCAAGGCGCAAGCCGCCGCAGGCGACAAAACACGGGTGATCGGAATCGCGCTTGACTGGGACGAAACCGGCAAGAAAGAAGCCGACGTTGCCAAGCTCAAGCGGACGGCGAAAAAATTCGGTCACACCTATCCGCTGGTGCTTGGTGATGACACCACTGAAAAAGTGTTTGGCAAGATCAAGGGCATGCCGACCACACTGGTCTACAACGCCGATGGCAAACTCGTCTATAACAAAACCGGGGTCGTGACAAAAGAATTGCTGACACGGGTGGTCAACGGCGAAGTTATCAAATAAAAAAGATTAATATCGGCGGGCACTTTCAGGCAAAAACGTCTGAAAGTGCCCGCCAAATAAGGCGTTCTATTTCTTCAGTTGGGCCAGCACGTGTGCGGCAACATCGGCAAGTGGCACAACGGACGCCGCGTCATCACGCCGCTGTTGGTATTCAACATTGCCTTCTTTAAGACTCCGGTCGCCAATCACGACCCGGTGGGGAATGCCGATCAACTCGAGCTCGGCCAACATGACACCCGGACGGGCATCGCGATCGTCCAGCAATACATCAACGCCGGCCGCCGTCAATGCCGCGTACAGCGTATCCGCCGCCGCGCGCACAGCGTCTGATTTGCCGTAGCCAATCGGTGCAATCGCGACCGTAAATGGCGCCATCGCATCCGGCCAGATAATGCCGCGCGCGTCGTGGTTTTGCTCAATCGCCGCACCGAGCAGCCGTGTGACGCCGATGCCGTAACAGCCCATTTCCAGTAGTTGGGGTTTGCCATTTTCATCAAGGAAAGTGGCCTTCATCGGCGCTGAATAAACCGTGCCCAGATAAAACACGTGGCCGACCTCAATGCCGCGCTGAATCGCAAGCACGCCCTTGCCATCCGGTGACGGATCGCCGACAACAACGTTTCGCAGGTCGGTGACCAGTTCGGGGTCGGGCAAATCGCGCCCCCAGTTCATGCCGGTGAAATGGGCGTCGGGCTCATTTGAGTTCGAGATCCGCCGCTGAGACGACGCCGCGTCCGTCCACGCCCGAAGGGTGGACGGGCGCGGTCCCTTCCGCGGGTGCCGATCAATGGCACTCGCCTCCGCGCGCCCCGAGACCTCGCCGCGAGGGCGGCGGGGCACTAGAACGGTCGCACCCATGCTCTACCTA
>JANOEV010000399.1:0-6760 GCA_031413695.1 Burkholderiales bacterium | reverse complement strand
CCGCGCCCGACTCGAAGGAGATGCAGTACCTGAACGAGCTGAGGGCCAAGCGCGGGGGCTCCATGCCGCAGCGGCGCGCGAAGAGCTCGACCCTGCCGGTGCCGAAGCTCGAATCGTTCAAGGCGCTGCTCGAACCCACCGGGGAAGGCCGCGAGGTCTCGACGACCATGGCCTTCGTGCGCATGCTCACCGCCCTGGTGAAGGACAAGGGGCTGGGCAAGCACGTGGTGCCGATCGTGCCCGACGAGTCGCGCACCTTCGGCATGGAAGGCATGTTCCGCCAGTTGGGAATTTACTCATCGGTGGGGCAGCTCTATACGCCGCAAGACGCCGATCAGCTCATGTTCTATAAAGAAGACAAGGCCGGCCAAATTCTGCAGGAAGGCATTAACGAAGCCGGCGCGTTCTGCTCATGGATGGCCGCCGGTACCAGCTACGCCAATCATGGCCAGCACATGATTCCATTCTTCATTTTTTATTCGATGTTTGGTTTCCAGCGGGTGGGTGATCTGGCGTGGGCGGCCGGCGACATGCAGGCGCGCGGGTTACTGCTCGGCGGCACATCCGGCCGCACCACACTCAATGGCGAAGGCTTGCAACACGAAGACGGCCACTCACATCTGATGTCGGCAACCATTCCCAACTGCATTTCCTACGACCCGACCTTCAGCTACGAACTTGCCGTGATCATGCACGACGGCTTGAAGCGCATGTACGAGAAGATGGAACACATCTACTACTACATCACGGTCATGAATGAGAACTACAGCCACCCGGCCATGCCGGAGGGCGCAAACGACGGCATCATCAAGGGTATGTACCTGTTCCGCGAATCCAAGGAGGCCAAAAAGCCGCGCGTTCAGTTGATGGGGTCAGGTACGATTCTGCGCGAGGTGATTGCCGCCGCCGAATTACTTGAACTCGACTGGGGCGTGGTCTCGGATATCTGGAGTTGCACCTCGTTTACCGAACTTCGGCGCGACGGCATGGCGGTTGAACGGCACAACCTGTTGAACCCGGAGGCAACACCAAAAGTTTCACACGTGGCACAGCAACTCAAGGGCCGCAAAGGCCCCGCGATTGCCTCCACCGACTACATGCGCGCCTTTGCCGATCAGATCCGTCCGTACATTAATGACCGCAAATTTACGGTGCTTGGCACAGATGGTTTTGGCCGTTCGGATACACGCAAACAACTCCGCAAGTTTTTTGAGGTGAACCGATACTACGTGGTGGTGGCATCGTTGAAGGCGCTTGCCGACGAGGGTCAGGTGCCATTGAAGTTGGTGAGTGATGCGATCAAAAAATACGGCATTGATGCATCCAAGCCCGCGCCATGGACGGTTTAGCGGGCGGAACCTGCGGGTCGCAACCGGCCCGCAAAATGTTTTTGCAGCCGTCATCAACAACCCGCCGCGGCGCCAAAATCGTCGCGGCAACCAAACAAAAAACGCTTGAGGAGAGATTGCGTGGCTAATCTCGTTGAAGTGAAGGTTCCCGATATCGGCGATTTCAAGGACATCCCGGTCATTGAAATTTTGGTCAAGGTCGGCGACCCGGTTAAAAAAGAGGATTCCCTGGTCTCGTTGGAAAGCGACAAGGCGACCATGGAAGTGCCCTCGTCGGTCAACGGTGTGATCCGGGAAATCAAAGTTGCGCTGGGTGACAAGGTCTCCGAAGGTGCCGTGGTGGTGATTGTTGACGCGGCCGATGCGGTCGCCGCGCCTGCTGCTGCGCCGACTGCCCAAGCCAGCGCCCCCGCCCCGACACCGGCAGTCGCACCGGCGCGCGCGCCCGAACCGGTCGCCGCCAAAACTGTTGCGCCGGTCCCAGCGGCTGTTTCCGGTGGCACAGGCCACGTACCGGCAAGCGTGCACGCCTCGCCATCGATTCGCAAGCTGGCACGTGAATTCGGCGTCGATCTCGGCAAGGTCAAAGGTACCGGCAACAAAGGTCGCATTTCTGAAGAGGACGTGAAGGGCTTCGTCAAAACCGAACTCGCCAAGCCAAAGTCCGGCGGCGCGGGTGGCGGCTTTGCCGTCCCGGAAATGCCGCATGTTGATTTCACCAAGTTTGGTGAAATTGAAACGCGCGCGCTGTCGCGCATCAAAAAATTATCCGGCAACAACCTCGCCCGCAACTGGGTGGTGATTCCGCACGTCACGCAACAGGATGACGCCGACATCACCGACGTCGAAGCATTCCGCGTCAAGACCAATGAGGAAATCGCCAAGTCCGGGGTCAAGGTGACCATGCTGGCCTTTCTCATCAAGGCCAGCGTGGCTGCCCTGAAAAAATTTCCCGAGTTCAATGCATCGCTCGAACCCGGTGGCGAAAATCTGATCCTGAAAAAATACTACAACATTGGTTTTGCGGCCGACACGCCAAACGGTCTGGTGGTGCCGGTGATTCGCAACGCGGATCAAAAATCAGTGATCGAGATTGCCAAAGAGTCATCCGAACTTGCACTCAAAGCGCGCGAAGGCAAACTCTCACCCGCCGAAATGTCAGGTGGATGTTTCTCGATCTCATCGCTCGGCGGAATCGGCGGGTCGTATTTCACACCGATCATCAACGCACCCGAAGTCGCGATTCTTGGCGTGTCGAAGTCGGCCATGAAGCCGGTATGGAACGGTAAGGAATTTGTCCCGCGACTGATCCTGCCGATGTCGCTCTCCTATGATCATCGCGTGGTTGATGGTGCGTCTGGTGCGCGCTTCACCACGTATCTGGCGGCGGTTATGGGCGATATTCGCCGGTTGGTACTTTAGGAGCCCGCATGTCAAACCTGATCGACGTCAAGGTCCCCGACATCGGCGACTTTAAAGATATTCCCGTGATCGAAATCCTGGTCAAACCGGGCGACACCGTCAAAAAAGAAGACTCACTGGTTTCGCTTGAGAGTGACAAGGCAACCATGGAGGTGCCGTCGACCCATGCGGGTGTGATCAAGGAAATCAAGGTAAAGATCGGCGACAAGGTTTCAGAAGGTGTCGTCGTGATGGTGCTGGAGGCCGCGGAAACAGCCGCCGCCCCTAAGACACCACCAAGCGCGCAGGTTCAATCCAAACCTGCCGCCGCAGGCGCGGCACCGATTCCCGCGCCGGTTGCCGGCAGCTACAAGGGCGCCGTCGACTTCACCTGTGAAATGCTGGTGCTGGGCGCGGGCCCCGGCGGATACTCAGCCGCGTTTCGGGCCGCCGATCTCGGTATGAAAACCATGATGGTTGAGCGTTACGCCCAACTCGGCGGCGTCTGTCTGAATGTCGGCTGCATTCCGTCCAAGGCACTTTTGCACGTTGCAGCCATCGCCGATGAGACCTCGGCACTCGCGGCACATGGCATTACCTTCGGCAAGCCACAAATTGACCTCGACAAGTTGCGTGGCTGGAAAGAAAAAGTCGTCGGCAAGCTAACCGGCGGACTCGCGGGTATGGCAAAAATGCGCAAGGTTGATGTGGTGCGTGGTGTCGGCCAGTTCCTCGACGCCAATCACATGGTGGTCGAACTCACCACCGGTGCCGGTCAACAGAAGACCGGCGAGAAAAAAGTCATTCGTTTCGAAAAAGCCATCATTGCCGCCGGTTCACAGGTTGTCCGGCTGCCGTTCATCCCGGATGACCCGCGGATTGTTGACTCGACCGGCGCGCTGGCGCTGAAAGAAATTCCGAAAAAGATGCTGGTCATCGGTGGCGGCATCATCGGCCTCGAAATGGGTACCGTCTATTCGACCCTCGGCGCACGGCTTGATGTGGTTGAGATGATGGACGGCCTGATGCAAGGCGCCGACCGCGACCTGGTCAAGGTCTGGCAAAAATTCAACGAAAAACGTTTTGACAACATCATGCTCAAGACCAAAACCGTTGCGGTTGAGGCCAAGCCGGATGGCATTTATGTCACGTTTGAAACGAGTGATGGCAAGAAACAGGATCCGGTGCGCTACGACATGGCGTTGATGAGTGTCGGCAGGTCACCGAACGGGAAGAAGATCAGCGCCGACAAAGCGGGGGTCAATGTCACCGAGCGCGGCTTTATCGACGTCGACAAACAGATGCGCACCAACGTGCCACATATCTTCGCCATTGGTGATGTCGTGGGGCAACCGATGCTGGCGCACAAAGCGGTGCATGAGGGCCACGTCGCGGCTGAAGCGGCGGCCGGCCAAAAGTCGTTTTTTGACGCACGTGTCATTCCGAGTGTTGCTTACACCGACCCTGAAGTTGCCTGGGTGGGTGAGACAGAAGACAGTTGCAAAGCGAAAGGCATTAAATTCGGCAAGAGTGTGTTTCCATGGGCGGCTTCCGGCCGGGCGATTGCCAACGGCCGCGATGAAGGCTTCACCAAACTGATCGTCGATAGCGAAACACACCGTGTTATCGGCGGTGGCATTGTCGGCACCCACGCAGGTGATTTAATCGGTGAAATTGCGCTGGCCATCGAAATGGGCTGCGACCCGACTGACATCGGCAAAACCATTCACCCGCACCCGACACTCGGTGAATCCATCGGCATGTCGGCGGAAATGTATGAAGGTGTCTGCACCGACCTGCCGCCGCAGAAAAAGCCTGCTTGATTGCGCAGATCCATCTATTGACAAAATCGTTTACTGGCGGTCGTTTTCAGCCATAAATGCCTTAAAACGACCGCAGAATAACGAGTTTTGAATTTGAATTTGATCCGGATTCTTCGCGCCGCCGGGGTGGCCATTGTTGTTGCCATCTGGCTGCTGTCACTCTTGCCGCTAAATCAAATCGTGGTGCCGGGCGGTGACAAACTGCATCACTTCATTGCATACGGCAGTTTGATGCTGGTTTGGGCGCTCGCCATGCCACAACATTCAATACGACAACATGCGTGGATGGCGGGCGGCTTTATGCTGATGGGCCTCGCCGTTGAATGCGCCCAGGGTCTCACGCCGTATCGTTTTTTTGAATGGGCCGATGCCCTGGCAAATTCCCTCGGTGTGATGGGCGGGTGGGTGCTGGCGACACTAGCATCGCGCATGCCGATTTTTCAAAAGGTCAAATGACCACACAACTTGATCACCTGGTGGTCGGTTGCGCAGACCTCGCGCGTGGCGCCGCGTGGCTGGAAAGGTTTCTCGGTGTGACCCTCGGCCCGGTTGGCGAACATTTGCAAATGGGCACGCATAACCGGTTGCTCTCGCTCGGACCAGACTGTTATTTGGAATTGGTCGCGATTGACCCCGCCGCAAACAAACCGGCGCTACCGCGTTGGTTTGGACTCGACACCGTCGACGTGCAGGAACGCCTGATACAGCGCCCGCGTCTGATCGGCTGGGTGGCGCGCACGGATGACATTGACGCGTCGACCGAAAGAACCGGCGGCACGTTGGGCCATGTTCACAAGATGTCACGTGGCGATTTTGAATGGCGGATCAGTATTCCGGATGACGGCTTTCCAATCGAAGGTGGACTGATACCAAACCTGATTCAGTGGGATGTGCCGTTTCATCCGTGTGCACGGTTGCCCGATCAAGGCTGCCGGTTTACCTGGATGGAGGCTGCGCATCCAAACCCGGCCAAGGTGCAATACCTGCTCACTGAGTTGGGATTGGCAAAGTCACTGGTGCTGACCGGCTCACCGCCCTACGCCGGCATGACCATGTGTGTGTATATTCAAACGCTATCCGGCACAAAAACGCTGATGAGTTGAAATCGTCGAATACGTTAATATCCAACTATGCTAAAAATACTCAAATTTGCCGGGCTGTCACTGCTTGGTACCGCACTGGCAATTACATCTGTCATTGGCATCGAATATTTCGGGGGACAACCCATGGGACTCTTTTCAGGAACACGACCGGACGGACTCGGTTTCACCAGTGGCCAATTCAAGCCGCCGTCATGGAAGCCAAACACCGTGTCATCAACCGTCGCCAAAGACGATAGCCATTACATCGCGCCGATCGCCTTTACCGGCGATGCCGCCACGGCGTGGAAAAAATTGCTGGATAACGTCGCTGCAAATACCCGCGCACGTATCGTCACAAAAAATCCATCGTATTTATATGCTGAATTCAAGAGTGCGGGCGTGGGCTTTATTGACGACGTGGAATTTGCCCTCGATGCCAACGCCAACGTGATCCATGTGCGCTCGGGGTCGCGACTCGGAGTGCGTGATTTTGATGTCAATCGCAAGCGGATTGAGTCCTTTCGCGCCGCACTTGGCAAGTAGCAATCCGGCCGGGACAACAACAATCGGTCCGGCGTAACCAACGGCCTCAGGGTAATAATGCCGGGGCGACCAACGCCAACGCGACCAATGTCGAAATACGGTCGGTGTTAAAAAACTGTTTGGGCTCGGCTTCGGCATCGATGATGCCGATAATGGTGCCGGCCTCATCAAAAATCGGCAGGCACGCCTCGGACTGGACCTTGTCATCACAGACATAGAAGCCGCCGCCTTCCGCGGTATAGGCGGCAACGTCGTCGATCACTCTTGCCGAGCCCTCGAGACCGACGGTGCTGTTGGTGCTACCGAGGGCAAATTCAGGGATCAACGGGAACTCCGCCCGTGACGGCCGGCCGCGATAGGCAAGTTTGACCAACGTGCGCTGCCCCACCGCGCCGCCGCGCGCCTGATAGATGCCCAGCCAGTCGGCACCGGACATTTGTGTGGCGTGTTCAACCGCCTGATTGAGCAGCAATAACTTGCGGGTGTTGGCGTCACTGCGCCCCCCCAGTACAACCGCAAGATCATAGGGGGTCGGCGACATCTCGTCGATCAGGGAACATGC
>JANOEV010000398.1:0-3275 GCA_031413695.1 Burkholderiales bacterium | reverse complement strand
CGTAGAACTCGGGAGTGATGGGTTCTGGTTCCTTCAACCACTCTCCTGTCTCCATATCAAGGCAAGCATACGGCTGACTAGCTAGGTTTTCATCTGCTGATCCTGTTCCGGGCTTGGGATAATACTGAATAAGCATATCTCCTTCGCCTACAACCTCTTCGAACGTCGGGAAGTTAACAGGCTGCACGATTCTTCTGATGGCTGTGACCAAATCATCCTGTGAAATCTGTTCCCCATCATACTTGTCAATGTCAACCCACATCTGAATGTCGAAATCTCCCTCTTCGTCCCAATTGTAGGAGATCCCTGATCCGTAAATTGTAAAGTAAATGAAGTTATCAGCGCTAGGGAACTCTTCTTTAAGAGCATCTAGGACGTGGGCCTTTAGTTTATCAATAACATCGGACTTAATTGTCTCACCTTCGAACACGGGAGGGTAAAGTTCATCGTGCGGATCGGTCAAGAATGAGAAATTGTACTCGGGTTCAGTATCCTCGCTGGACTTACCGAAGGCATCTCTCAAATCATAGTTGTCTGCACCGTCCCATATCCCTCGTCCTTCGAAGAGAGCCACATTTACTTCTTCAGGTGTCACCCCATTCTCAAACTCACCAGTGAATTTCCCGGTATCAGGGTCAACCATACCTCGACCCATCGGCAACTTCTCTAACATCTCGTAGGTATCAGCATTAGCGGTCTGCCAATTGATATCTTCACCGATTAAATCACCGATAGCATCAACGTGAGCGCGAACTTCATCCCAAAATTCAGGAGGGCTTTCTCCTTCCTGCCAGTTCTCGTCGTAAAAAGCGTTCTGTAATCCACGATTGTACTCAATATCGCTCCAAACGTCTCCACCCTTGCCACGAACATACACCCACTTGTCAAGAGTCTCGGAAGCATCGCTGTGGATCTTCATAAGATCAAGCTGCTCTCGGACAGAAGCACTCTTATTCTCAAGCTTCTGCTCAATAATGAACTTCATCTCTTCTTCGTTAGGTACTTGACCCTGTGAGTTAATCACTTTAAGGTGTGAAATACCAGCGTGGAAAGTATCCTCTCCCCACTGACCGAACGAATAGTTTTCTGGAAAGGCGGGAAGCTGCCCACTGTCAATCATATCGTGCAAAATGTTGAAATGATGGACACTTTTGTTGAATGCTGGCCCCAATCCTAGCTGGCCATCTCCCCAAACGTATTTGTATTCCATGTTACTTATTAACCCGGAGAACTAGAAGGGAATATCGTCATATGGTGCGCCCTGCTCGTCATCCTCGGGTAGATATCCGTCAACAGGAACATCCTCGGGATTCTTAAAAGGGTTAAACTCAGCGAAGTTTACATCCGCTATGTGTTGTAAACCTGCATTTCCGATCCAACTATCGGTCATCTGAGGTCTAAACCAGATTCCAGCTATGTCTGTGCGGAAATTGAGACGAACTCCAAGGATAGCAGGGATTAAATTATGAGCTTGGCAGTATTGAAGCTTTGCTTGTCGTGCTGAAACCCTCCCGTCTGCTCCCATGACTCGCTCTCCACCGATCTTAAAGCGTGGTTGTGACTCGGAATGGTTCGTTTTAACCTCAACTCCGTAGGGGCCAATGATGAAATCGACTGATGAGTGTGGGCCACCGCCATTTCCTAGTCTTTCGATGATCTTTCCTACCCCTTCGATGCTCCCAAGCTTGGCAATTATGTCCTCACCGATCATTCCCATCTCGCCAGTGGTCATTCCTTGCGCTCTTGTGTATCCACCGGGCTTATCATTGTACGCATCGTCGTATAAATTGAACTCTGTGCCACAATTAGGGCAGTCAAACCAACCACCTAACCTCTTGATATCCAGTTCATCTTGCGGAGTAAAGACGTAGGGACATTTTGGGTTCGGACAATCTCCACCAGCGTTGTGTTCTTCGCCAGGATACATGTTTTGAAGGATCCCTTGCGCCCTATTATAGTCTCTATTTGGGACTGCCATCTAAACCACCCCGTTTAATGTCGGCTTAAGCACATTTAAAGCGTTTAAAGGTGCTGGTATGTCCGTTATTGTGTCAGTTTTGGTACGCATAGCTATGACATTAGCGATGTATTCGTTCAATTCGGTGCGTATACGGTCGAAAAGACCTTGATTAAGAAGGAACTTATACACGATATTGCCCTCGGAGAAGTCTCCAAGTCCTGCTCTCTGGTCTAATTGGCGCTTTTGATGCACTTGTAGCCACATTGCACGGGCTGTTTCAGGATCATCGTCTAATGCTTGAGTCATTTTATCGGCCATAGCGGACGCTCTCTGGTACATTTCAGGCATTTCACGCTTAATATCCTTGACTCTGGACTTTTCAGGGGGTATAATCCACTCATTTTGGCCCAAATCATAGGCTGATCTAAGCCCAAATTGGTACAAATCGGTCGGTTTTATGCCCTCTGGGACGACGAAAAACTGCAAAGGATGGCTTCCACCGGGCAAAAAAGTGCCGTCAATGTGGTCAATTGACATAGAAATCAATCGTTTTCGGGCCTCTTTGGGGTCAATTCCTGCCTTTTCGAACGCAGAATAGTCAGGAAACACTGAAATATCCATATCTGACGTGTCAGAATACTGAAAAGTGGTCAAAGAACCCGTGATATAGAGCTTAACTAGCTCTTTTGGGTCTAAATTAGGGAATTCTCGGGCAAATTCGCGGTAATAGAGCCGTTTTACGAAGTTTTTGATCGAATTCCTCGGATCTTCGTCGTTAAACACTCTTTGGTCGAGTTTATCTTCGATCGGGTCGAAAATATTGGCAATTCGGTCGATTTGGCCGACTTTTACGACATTTCCCTTCGTTCCTTCCCAAGAACCGCCATATTCGGCCTTAATAGCCTGTTTTGCCTGCTCTTTGAGGTCATCAGAGACAAAAGACCCTGTTTGGTCGGGAAAGTTGCCAGAAGTGAACTGAATCTCTCCATTGTTGTAAATCCAGCCAAATAAGAGCTTTCCAGACATCTCATCGGCCTCTAATCGCTCCCAATTCTCCATAAACGAGCTAGAATCGGTCAAATAGTCCACAATATCGGGATGATGCCCATTCGTGATGTATAATTCGCCATTCCAATAGGCAAAACCAATGCCCTGATAGGCAAATTGGGGAGTATCCCACCCTGCATCGACTTTAGTGATGCTAAATCGCTTCATTCCTCTCCTGCTCAACCATTCTGAGCAAATCTTCTCTATTATTAAGCTCGGGATCGTCGATAACCTTATCCAAAAGGCCATTTAGGATCTTACTATACTC
>JANOEV010000397.1:0-5449 GCA_031413695.1 Burkholderiales bacterium | reverse complement strand
TACCGCAATGACGTGACCGGGGCGGTGTACGTGTACTTCATCAATGGGTCGATCACTACCGGTGGCGGCTTCATCCTCACCGAGCCTAATTTGCAATGGAAGGTGATTGGCACCGCTGACTACAACGGCGACGGCAAGGCCGACTTGGTCTATCGCAACGATGTGACCGGTGCGGTGTATGTGTACTTTGTGAATGGTGCGGTCACCACCGGCGGCGGGTTTATTGTGACGGTGGCGAACCTATCGTGGAAAGTCGTGGGCATAGGCGACTATAACGGCGATGGCAAGGCCGACTTGTTGTACCGCAACGACACGACGGGCGAGGTGTTTATGTACTTGCTCAACGGCACGACCATCACGGGCAGTGGTTATGCCTATACGGAACCTAATCTTGCTTGGAAGGTGTTGGGGTTGTAGGGATCCACGCTCATACCGCGTGTGCGCATTTGAGCGGGAAGAAAATCGGAACTCGAGCCAGACAAAGCGCCGCAAGAGCGGGGCTTTGTCTGTTTGGTTACCACGTCCAGTCAGAGGTTGCATCGTTGACGTTCGCAAGTTTCGCAAGTGCGCTGGCGGTAAAAGTAACGGTACAAAACTAACCGAAGGGCGGTCGTTTTCAAGCAAAAAGACCTGAAAACGCCCGACAGTCCTAGCGTTTTACTTTCTTCATGCTTACTTCTCTGACTCTTGCTTGGAAGGTGTTGAACTGACCAAGATCGATGACCGCCCATGCTACCGGGGCGGTCATTTCTGCTGCGCTGATTGCTTCACGATGTATCAACGCAGAGCAATACATCACCAGTCGCAAATGACGAAACGAATGGACCCGGCACATGCCGGGTCTTCTTTTGATTCGAACCAATCGCGGTTAGGCCAGGGCAGATGCAATTTGCCTCATAAGTCACTGGCTGCGGCAACGCCATAAACGTTGCCAGAGGAAATGTAATCAAGCTCAATTTGATACGTCTTTGTTCCAGCAAAGCTGTCCAAAAGGCCTCATTGAAATTGTGGGTATTCGCCTGTATTTTCAACAGCCCATACATTGCAATCGGTTTAGGGCAATGTTCATTCCATTTGTTGACGGAATTTCACTTCCATGACAAATTCCGGTTAGTCCATTGAAATGTGGCAATATTGCCGCGTTAATTGCGGCAATAATGAAAAATTAAATCGCACACGAAGCAGCGCAGCTCATCCAAATGGCAATCTGTTGACTAAGATACTCAGGGAGCACTGAATGCAAAATCACATTTCACAAATTATGAAGCTCGCCGTCATCGCAGTTTTTTCCATCTTGACGATGATGGGCCCTACGGCACTTGCCCAATCGCTCTCCGCTGGTGGCGCACATACTTTGCTCATCAAACCCGACGGTACGCTCTGGGCTTGGGGCGGTGGCGGTAGCGGGCAAACGGCCGAAGCCGCCGGAACCAGCCGGCCGTCACCGACCTGGCTTAGCCCTGGAACCACATGGTCGTTTGTTTCGGCGGGAAACCAACACAGCTTAGCCATCCGATCGGATGGTACGTTGTGGGCTGTTGGTGCCAATACTTCTGGTCAGTTAGGCGATGGCACGACTACCCAGCGTAACGCACCTGTGCAAATCGGTGTCGCGACAAACTGGGCGAAGGTGTCTGCAGGTGGAAATCACTCGATGGCCATCAAGTCGGATGGCACATTGTGGGCATGGGGTGCAAACAACACGTCGCAACTCGGCGACGGGACGACAACGCAGCAAAATGCGCCGCTTCAAATCGGCGTTGCAACCGATTGGGCAAGCGCGTCGGCGGGAAATTCACATACGATGGCGATCAAGACCGGCGGAACGCTCTGGGCTTGGGGCTTGAACAGCACGGGTCAGTTAGGCGACAACACAACAACCACACGGACAACACCGATTCAAATTGGCACTGACATCGATTGGGCGGAAGTGGCTGCTGCCTTGCAACACACCGTTGCACGCAAAGCCGGCGGCAGCATTTGGGCATGGGGTGCAAATGGTGATGGCCGTGTTGGCATCAGTAATGTCACCCCGCAGCAAAATACACCGCTTCAAATTGGTGTCGCGACCTGGAGCAGCATTGCACAGGGGCCGGTTGCGCAGCACACGCTTGCCATCAAGAGCGATGGCACGTTGTGGGCTTGGGGGCGCAGTTTCGAATTTCAAAACGGCGGTTTCGCGTTTAACGCGCCGCCTTCGCAAATTGGCAGCGCCACCAATTGGGTGAGCGTTGTGGCTGGAAATACCCATAGTGTTGCCCGAAACGCCATCGGTGAAATTTACACTTGGGGCCAGAATATCAACGGCCGCCTCGGGCAAGGCAGTACTGCCGAGGGTGCTGAAGCGTCGCAAGTTGGAGCGGCCACAAATTGGTCTAATGTTGCGTTCACCGGTGGGACAACTGCGGCAATCAGAACCGATGGCACCTTATGGACATGGGGAAATTCCGCCAGCGGTCAGCTTGCTGATAATGCTGGTGTTTGGCGCACAAACCAGGTACAGGTAGGTGTGGCAACCGACTGGGCAAGCGTTGCCGCCGGTGCCGGCCATTTCCTGGCGACCAAGACCGATGGGACACTTTGGGCATGGGGTACCAATAGCGCCAATCAGCTAGGCGACGGTACCACCACCCAGCGCAATACGCCCGTGCAGATTGGTGTGGCCACCGATTGGGCCAGCATCGCGGCAAGCGCCAATTCCAGTTACGCCATTAAGACGAACGGCACGTTGTGGGCATGGGGGGCGAACAATTTGAACCAGCTCGGTGATGGAACAACAACCCAGCGGAGTGCGCCGGTGCAAATTGGGGCCGCAACTGATTGGTCTGTTGTTGCGTCGAGTTCCGGCAGCGGCCATGCCGTTGCGTTGAAACAAGACGGCACGTTATGGGCGTGGGGACAAAATAGTTCCGGTCAAGTCGGCAACAACACCACCACCCAGCAAACCACGCCAGTGCAGATTGGTGTCGGGACATGGATAAGTGTTGCGGCGGGCGGGTCACATTCCGTTGCGGTTAAATCCAATGGCACGCTGTGGACTTGGGGGGCTAATAACGCCAGTCAGTTGGGCGATGGCACCACAACCCAACAAAACGCACCAATCCAAATCGGGACAGGAACAAACTGGACGAACGCCAGCGCGGGCAATGGCCATAGTCTCGGCCGCAGGGCAGATGCCACGATCTGGGCGTGGGGTGCAAACGGCCTCGGGCAACTCGGGGATGGATCGCTCATCAACCCGCGCAGCACGCCAAGACAAATGGGTACGACCGGCGGCTGGCTAAAGTTGGCCAAAGGTGGGGCATCGCTCAACCTTGCCATCAAAACCGACGGTACGCTCTGGTCATGGGGGACCAATAACTACGGCGCGCTTGGCTATGGTTTTGTCGCAAACGGGATCCCCAACCTTGCGAGCATTGTGACAACTGACACCAATGCATTTTTCTCCGTCAAAAACTTTATTGACTTCCCGGATACAGCCGTGGGTGCCACAAGCAGCACGTCGGTGACGCTTACCGCTGGCAATAGCAGCATGTCATCCGATCTCACAGGCCTGGCTGTGGCGTTGCCGTTTACGTTTTCACACAATTGCCCGGTAACGTTATTGGCAAATACCAGTTGCACGCTGACATTCGGTTTTTCGCCAACCATTCAGGGTACCCAATCGGGCGATTTGATCGGCAACCCTAACGTTACGGGTACGATTAGCGGCTCGGACCCATTTGTCCCAATTGCGTATGCATTTAATACCTTCCCCGCTGCGCCGACGATCAGCAACGTCACACCCGGCAACGGGCAGGTAACTGTTGCGTTCTCGCCGCCGGCGAACAACGGCGGCAGCATGATTACCAGCTATACAGCCACGTGTACCGCATCCGGACAGCCGACCCGCACCGCAACCGGGGCAGGGTCACCGCTCATTGTGACAGGGCTGACCAATGGGATTGCGTATACCTGTGATGTCGCCGCGACCAACGGCGTTGGCGCAGGCGTGTCGTCAGCAGTTTCGACCAGTTTCACGCCGAGTGCAGGTACCGCCAAACAATCCGACTTTAACGGCGACGGCAAATCCGACATGGTCTACCGCAACGATCAGACCGGTCAGGTCTACATCGTCGGACGGAATGGTCTTGCGGCCGGCCCTGTGTCAGGCTTTGCGGTCACGGTGCCTAACCTATCGTGGAAGATTGTCGGCATGGCCGACTTTAACGGCGATGGTAAAGCCGACATTCTGTATCGGCACGACACCACCGGCCAAGTATTTGTCTATCTCATGGACGGCACCAACATCATTGGCTCAGGCTTTGTGCTGACAGAAGCCAACCTCGCATGGAAGATCATCGCCACGGCCGACTTCAACGGCGACGGCAAGGCCGACATCCTGTATCGCAATGATGTGACCGGCCAAGTGTATGTCTACTTTGTCAACGGCACCGTACTTGCGGGCGGTGGCGGCTTCATTGTCACCGTACCGAACCTAGCGTGGAAGATCGTCGGGGTGGGTGACTTCAATGGTGATGGCAAGGCTGACCTGCTGTACTGGAACAACACCACCGGTCAGGTATACGTCTACTTTGTCAACGGTGCAACGACCATTGGTGGCGGTTTTATCCTGACCGAGTCCAACCTTAATTGGAAGATCATCTCGGTGGCCGACTTTAACGGCGACGGCAAGGCCGACATCCTGTACCGTCACGACGTGACCGGCCAGGTCTATGTTTACTTTGGCAACGGTGCGACGACGGCCGGCGGTGGCTTTATTGTGACGGTACCGAATCTGTCGTGGAAGGTGGTGGCGACGGGGGACTACAACGGCGACGGCAAGGCGGACTTGTTGTACCGCAATGACGTGACCGGTGAAGTGTTCATCTACTTGGTCAACGGCACCTCGATCATCGGCAGCGGCTTCGTCTACACCGAACCCAACCTTGCGTGGAAAGTGTTGGGGCCGTAACAGCCAGACAAAGACGAGACGTTAGCGGCCACCAGTCTTGATGATGGTGGCCGCTTTGTTTTGTGCAAAGCAACGCGGACTGCGCAAGCAAATTGCGCAAAACAAACTGCCCGAAAAGGCGGCGGGCAGCTGGCCATGCGCCGACGTGCGGAAGCGATCGAGGCCGGCCGTCGCATCGGGGTCGACTACGTCGTCTTGGACAACCACGACGGCGAGCTGGTGCCCAGCCTCGACGTGCGCCAGCAGATCATCCGGCAGATCCGCGAGTGGAAGGCGGACCTGGTCCTGGCGCCCCGGCCCAACGACTACCATCCGGACCACCGCTACACCGGCGTGCTCGTGCAGGACGCCGCGTTCATGGTCACCGTGCCGTTCTTCTACCCCGACGTCCCCGCCATGGTGAAGAACCCGGTGTTCATGTATTACACCGACCGTTTCCAAAAACCCGCCCCGTCGAAACCCGACATCGTGATCTCCATCGATGCCGTCGTGGAA
>JANOEV010000396.1:0-3343 GCA_031413695.1 Burkholderiales bacterium | reverse complement strand
GTAACGCGGTAGCTTTAAATTCACATCACCATCTCGACTCCTTGAGGGCATCATGACACCAACAACAAAAATTCTTTCCGCACTTGGGTTGACGCTGTCCGCTGCCTGCGTATTTGCCGCCGATATTCGCGACACCGCCTGCCGCACCACTGCAGAGTGTCAGGCCGAGGCCGACAAACTGCGCGGCCTTTCCGCCAAAGATGCCACCAGCGCACTTGCCAAGGCGCAGGACCAGTTCTATTGGCTGGGGCGCATCAATATGGCAACCACCGTGATGGTGGTTGAGGAGGGTGTTGTCCCGAAAAACCTTTCACGACAAATCGCCGAAGGCGTGGCCCACTCGATCGCCCAGGCCGATCAGCCGGGCGGCAAGCGTCCGACCGATGTCTTGCAAATCGAAAAAATCATTTCCGACAAAGCGGGACCGGATGCAACCTTGATCCACGCCGGACGCAGTCGCCAGGATATGTTGGCGTCGGTGCGGGTGATGCGGCTACGAACTGAGATGCTCGATACCGCCGCCGCGCTGCTTGCCGCGCGCAAGGATTTGCTTGAAATTGCAGCGCGCAATGTCGACACACTCATTCCGGCCTACACCAATGGTGTTCAAGCGCAGCCGATCAGCTACGCGCACTATTTGCTGGCGTTTGCCGATTCGTTTGCGCGCGACAGTCAGCGCATCCGTGAGTTGTACGCACGTCTGAATTTGAGCCCGATGGGCACCGCGGTACTGGCCAATTCCGCATGGCCGTTAAATCGAAACCGGCTGGCTGAATTGCTCGGCTTTGACCGCTTGGTGGTTAATTCATACGATTCAGGCCAGGTGATCACCTATGACGTCCCGATCGAAGCCGCCAACATCGTCAGTTCGATGGCGATCCGGATCGGCGCCATGATGGCCGACGTGCACACGCAATATCATCAAACGCGGCCGTGGCTGTTGCTTGGCGCCGGCAGCACTTACACCAGCAGCGCCATGCCGCAAAAGCAAAATCCCGGCGTGATCATGGGCGTACGCGGCAAGGCATCGGATGTGGTTGCGGCGGCGCAATGGGTGACCATGCGTGCGCACAACGTCCAGCCGGGCATGACCGATTACAAGGATTCATGGCAGACGCCGAAGCCATTTGTGTTGAGCGTAGAAATGCTCCAGCAATTTTCGAACGTGATGAAGTCGCTGAATATTGATGCTGCGCGCGCGCTCGAAGAATTAAACGGCGACTGGACCACCTCAAGTGAACTGGCCGATACCTTGCAGCGGGTCAACCAGATCCCGTTCCGGGTGGGGCATCATTTTGCCAGCGAAGTAGTGACGCGGGCCAAGGCAAGAAACCAAAAGCCCGCCGAATTTCCGTATGCCGACGCGGTGAAGATTTTTGCCGAGTCGCTGGCAAAGTTTTCGCTGCCTGCGTCGGCGTTTCCGCTCGACGAAAAGGCGTTCAAGGCGACGTTGTCCGCGGAAAACATGGTGCGCACCCGCGTCGGTATCGGCGGCCCGCAGCCGGCTGAAGTCAAACGCATGCTCGGGCTGGCAAATGATACGTTGAAGGCCGATAACATCTGGTTGAACGAACGCAATGCAAAGTTGGTTGAAGCCCAGACGAAATTGAATCTCGCGTTTCGGAAACTACTGGCGGAATAACCCATGCTGCGCTGCAACATAGGGTTCGAATGTGGCTTATTTGCAACGGCAGGTGTTTTGGGCGGCTTTTTTGCCCTAGCCTAAGCGACTGCAACCCGCCCGTCTGGCAAAATGATCATCAGGAATCGATTTGTATTTTCGATCAAAAATAAAACGCGTCAACGCAAAAAAATAATCAACAGGGAAAATCATGAATAAAAAAATAATCGCATTGGCCGTTGCTGCCGCATCAATGGCACCTGCAGTGATGGCACAAACGGCAAATCCCGTGACCTTGTATGGTCGGGTTTATGTGGCATTCGAAAACGTCAAGGCGGATGGCGGCACGGCGGCACCGGTTGCAAGTCGTAACCGTGTCAGCAATTACGGCTCATCGTTGCTCGGTGTGCGTGGCGTTGAAGATTTGGGCGGCGGTCTGAAGGCCTTTTTCCAACTGGAAACCGAATTTCGTCCGGATAACAATAACTCCACCTTTGGCAACCGCAATAGCGGCGTTGGTCTGCAGGGTGACTTCGGCACGATTGTGTTGGGTCGTTGGGACGCGCCCTATAAGACCGTCGGTCAGCGGTTCGATCAGTTCGGCAACACCACGCTGGCCGGTTACACCGCCATCATGGCTGACCGTGGCAATTTCAGCCGCCGCGAGCAAAACGTTGTGGAATATTGGTCGCCGGAGTTTTCAGGTTTTCAATCGCGCGTAAGTTATACCGCCAACGAAGGCAAGACGGCAACGGTGAATCCGGTGGTCACGTCGCTCAGCGTCAACTATGACAGTGGTCCTGTCTCGGTGTCGTATGCGTATGAAAAACACAAAGATATTTTCAAGAATTACACCGGAAACGTGGCCAACGTTGCAGGTGCCAACGAAGTCGGTCAAATGTTGGGTGCAGCGGTCAAGTTTGGCCCGTTGGAAGTCCGCGCCCTAGTCGAACGGTTCAAGAAAAATGGCGGCGGCACAACCGTGACTTCCGACCAACGCTCGCAGCTGTATAGCCTCGCCTACACGGTGGGTAAAAACGAGTTTGTATTCCAGATGCAGCGTTCGAAAGACGGCGCAACCCGTGCCAACGCGGCAGCGGCGCTGGCCGAACCGGAAGCAAAAGTGGATTCAATCGGGTATTTTTATCGATTCTCGCGCCGCACCACGCTGGTTGCGCTGTATGCAATGGTCAAGAACAACCGCTTTGGTCAGGGCAACTTTGGTGCAGGCGACCTTGCGATTGCGGCCGGTCAGGATCCACGCGGTTTTGCCGTGGCTTTGCGTCACACGTTCTAATCCGCGCCGTCGCCCGATCGATGCAGCTTAATCGCTAACCTTCGGGTCAATGCCATGCCCGCCGTAAGGCGGGCGGGCAGGCTGCGTTGCACGTGTTGGGGCGTTGCGTCTAGAGTTTGTTCAACGCGTAGAGCATCGCCCCCGCGGCAATCGCCAGGGCAGCCAGGAATGAAAATCCCAGAATAGCAAGCCTATTGTCTGCCACTTTTTCGGTGGCGGTGATTTTTTCAATGATGCATGTGAGCATATATTTTCTTGTTGGTGACGATGACGGCCGATACAGTGATCGGATGTTGAATTTAACTAGAACGACGCGCCACCGCCACCCGGCTGATACACGGTAAAGCCGGCCGGCGCGCTGCCGGCGTTGTCGAAGATGGTCGGCGCCAGGCTGACGCCATTGAGCAACCAAAGCGTTAATGTAC
>JANOEV010000395.1:0-2516 GCA_031413695.1 Burkholderiales bacterium | reverse complement strand
CCAGCGTCGGTGATGCGATCGAGATCCTGCGTGCGTTGATCAAGTCGGCGTTTATCACCTATGGTTATGTGACCGATGCCGACGGTAAGTTGCTCGGCATTGTCACCATGCGGGATCTCTTGTTCGCCGAACATGACAGCGTACTCGGTGACATCATGCAGCGTGACGTTTTTTCGCTGCGACCATCGGACAAAATCTCCGACGCGATGCGCCTGACCATCAACCGTCACTATCCGGTGTACCCGGTGTGTGATGACGGCGCAAAATTGGTCGGGCTGGTTCGTGGTCAGGCGATCTTTGAATCGGAAGCGTTTGAAATTACCGCACAGGCCGGTAGCATGGTTGGTGTCGAAAAAGAAGAGCGTCTTTCAACCCCGTTGCTGCAGAGTTTTCGATTCCGGCATCCGTGGCTGCAGTTGAACCTACTCACGGCATTTCTCGCCGGTGGCGTGGTGGCGATGTTCCAGGGCACGATCGATAAATTTGTCATTCTCGCCGCGTTCCTGCCGGTGCTGGCCGGGCAATCCGGCAATACCGGTTGCCAGGCAATGGCGGTAACGCTGCGCGGCATCACGCTGGGCGAAATCAAACCGGGCGACGGCAAACGATTGGTCTTCAAGGAGGGTTTGCTCGGCGCAATGAACGGCGCCCCGATTGGTGTTGTTACCGGGCTGGCGATGTGGTTCACCACCAACGGGCAACATTCGCCGCACGCGCTGATGTTATCGGTGGTCACTTTTTTGGCAATGGTTGGTGCATGTACCGTGAGCGGCATCGCCGGCGCGGTGGTGCCGTTGACGCTAAAACGCTTTGGTGCCGATCCCGCCACCGCGTCAAGTATCTTTCTGACAACCTCGACCGATATCGTCAGCATGGGACTGTTGCTGGGCTTGGCGGCGGCGATGGTCAAGTAGATGATTGCTTGCGAAACCGTTGTTGCAACCGGTCGCCAACGTGGTGGTGCCCTGATTTGTTTGTTTGCCGGCACGGCACTGCTTGCCGTTGCAGGTTGCCGTCAGTTCGATATGCCAGAAACAAACCAAATTGCTGATCCCAATGGCAGAGCCACAAAAGAACAAACAACGTTCGATGCAGCGAAGCTGGCTGAAATTGACACGGCGATCCGGGGATTTATCGCCAAAAAGCAAATGCCGGGTGCGGTGTTTCATTTGCAACGGAGCGGCGCCATTGTCGAAAAAGCATTCGGCGGTCAAACCTACGATTTGTCCGGACGGGCGATGGAAACCAAAACGGTGTTCGACGCCGCCTCGCTGACCAAAGTGGTCGCCACCACACCGGCGATCATGCTGTTGGTCGAGGCCGGCAAAGTCTCACTTGACGCACCTCTGCCGACCTACCTGCCCGAATGCGCCGGTGACGGCCGCGATGACATCACCATCCGCCATCTGTTGACCCATACCTCCGGTTTGCCGGCCGGGTTATCGCTGCGTCCTGCATGGCAGGGCGCCGATGAAGCGTTGACGCGCGCATGTGCCCAGCAACCGACCCACGCGCGCGGGACGTTTTTTCGTTACTCCGACATTAATTTTATTTTGCTTGGACATCTGGTTGCGCGTGTATCGGGAATGCCGCTGGAACGGTTTGTGCAGTCGCGCATCTTCACACCGTTGGCGATGCGCGACAGCGGCTATTTGCCTTTGCTGCGTATACCTGTTGCGCGAATTGCACCGACGCAGGTCATCAAACAAGATGGGGCCGAACGAACCTTGCAGGGTCAGGTTCACGATCCGACGGCGCGCGCAATGGGTGGTGTTGCCGGCCACGCCGGATTGTTCACCTCCGTCGCCGACCTGTCGCGTTTTGTGCGCATGCTGCTCGGTGATGGCGCACTCGATGGTGTGCGGATTCTTGCGCCTGACAGCGTCAAGCTGATGCGCACCGTGCAAACGCCCGCCGGTCTGGCCGCCCGCCGCGCACTCGGCTTTGATATTGATTCGCCGTTTGCACGACCACGTGGCAGTGTGTTTCCGCTGGGCAGTTTTGGCCATACCGGGTTTACCGGTTGTATTCTCTGGATAGACCCGTATTCAAAAACGTTCTACGTGTTTCTCTCCAACCGGGTCTATCCCAACGAAGGTACCAATATCTTGCCGTTGTATGGTCAACTCGGCACCCTTAGCGCACAAGCGGTGACAAATGTTGATTTTGCAAACGTGCCCGGTGCACTGATGCCGCTGAAATTAGAGGCGGCAAAATAACCGGTTCCGGTACCAACCCCGCCCGGGCTATTACGCTTTCTTTTTTGTGCTCTTTGCCGCCGGTTTTTTCGCCGCTATTTTTTTCGCGACCGGCTTTTTGGTGCCGGCGTTTGCATTTTTGTTTGCCAGCCCATCAAGATAGCGTTTGATAAATTCTTTGACCGGCATGCGTTTGATCGCCTCGCCAACAACATCGAGTGCAACGTCATCAAGTTTTTTGACCACAACTGCGACGGCGTCGGCGGCGCGCACCTCTACATGCCGTGGTGGCTCGACAACAAGAAGCTCGACTTCCCG
>JANOEV010000394.1:0-3882 GCA_031413695.1 Burkholderiales bacterium | reverse complement strand
GCCGACAACAAATCCAGTTGCCGGTCAAAGGCCTGACAGTTCAGACACTCGTACAAATGCGCCCGCAATGTCTCCTCTTCCGACGGCTCAAGAGAACGGTCGCGGCGGACACTCATCAGCCGCGCGGCCTGCTTGCACGATAGCTCAAGGGTTTCATCGATCATTTGCCGAACCAATTTTTATCAAGACATTCACGCAACGACACCCGTGCCCGGTGAAGGATCACCCAACAATTGGACGCGGAGATGTCCTCATCCTTACAAATTTCATCGGTGTCACTGCCCATGACCTCACGCTGAAAGAATATCCGCGAGGTTGCCTTGGGCAATTTGTCCATGCAGCGCTCAAAAGCGGCAAAAAAGGCCTGCTGCTCATGCGCGGCCTCGGGCGAGGCCCATGGCGAAAAATCCTGGCGCCAATGCCCTGTTTCGTCGAAAAAAGCTTCAAACCAGTCTTCGCTGGTTTCTTCGGCGCTGGCCGGCGCCTTCTGGAAACGCTCGCGCTCGGTGGAAATGCGCCGCTGAAAGTCGATGATCTTGAATTTGAGAATCGATGTCAGCCATGTGCGCAACGATGAATCGCCGGCAAAACTTGCCGCACCGCTGAGTGCCGCCAACATCGTCTCTTGTACGGCCTCTTCAGCGTCGTTGCTGTCGCGCAACTTGGCCGTGGCGAAACGCAGCAGATAGCCGCGGTTCGATTCGATCTCGGTAAACAGCGATGCCGTCTTTAAATTGGTCATTGGGTCGGATTAAAACGCGGCTTTAGGGTTTATCGGGGTAATTTCAAGAGCGGTGATGAAGAATGTTTTTGCTGATTTTCTCAGCCGCAGGCATTGATATACGTTTGCTCATGCCTATCTTTATGCCATGAAGTTGAGCGAGCCGGCCGGCCGGCCAACAGCGCGATCAACTTTCGCAACACCGGACAACACATTCGCCCGTCATCGGGCGCCCTTTCAAGGAGACTAGTATGAACACTCTCGTTCGCTTACACAATCTGAACAGCCGTAATTGTGCCACTGCCACCAATGCTTTATCAAACGCGCGTGCCGACGACTTGTTTGCAAGTTTTTTCCGGCCTGCCATCGCCGGCGCACCTGAAATCCGCCTCGACGTTTCCGAGGACGAGAAAACCTATCGCGTCAGTGCGGCAATGGCCGGCGTGAAAAAAGAAGATATCCAGGTGGCCGTCAACAAAAATGAAGTGACCATCGAGGTTGAGGTCAAAAGTGACCCCACCACTGTGGAAACCGAAAAAACGCTGCATCGCGAGCGCTTTTTCGGCAAGACGTCGCGGGTGTTTGCCCTCGCCGAGGATATTGACGACGCCAATATCGACGCGCGTTATGTTGACGGTGTGCTGCAACTGACCCTGCCAAAACTGGCGCAGGCAAACGCCAGGCGCATCACGATTAATTGATTCTGCATCGGTTTGACACCACCCCCGGCCCATTGCCGGGGGTGGTGTCTGCGCGCCTGGATTAGCGCAGCACCGCCCCCGGGTAACCGAGCTGCCGCCACACTTCAAACACCGTCACCGCAACGGCGTTTGATAGATTCAAACTGCGGTTGTCAGGTCGCATTGGCAGCGTCACCCGTTGTGCGGGCGGAATATCGGCGAGTACGTCAGCCGGCAACCCGCTGGTTTCGCGGCCAAACACCAGCACGTCGTCGGCCCGATAGGCCATCTCGTCGAAACGCAAAGTGCCGCCGGTTTCGACCGCAATCAACCGCCGGCCGCTGATTGCCGCGCTTGATGTACACGCCGCCCAGTCGGTATGGTGCATCACATTGGTCAGCTCGTGATAATCCAGCCCCGCCCGCCGTACCCGCTTGTCATCCCATTCAAAACCGAGCGGATAAACCAAATGCAAACGCGCGCCGGTATTGGCGCATAACCGGATCACGTTACCGGTGTTGGGGGGAATCTCCGGCTGATGCAAAACAACATCGATCATTGCGGCGCCTCAGACATCACTGCCCGCGCCAATACCCAGGCGTCAACCCGCACCGCACCGGCTTTTTTGAGCACGCCGGCTGCTTCTGACAGGGTCGCGCCGGTGGTCATGACGTCATCGACCAACGCAATATGTTTGCCGGCGACATCATCCGCGCAATCAAACGCACCCTTGATATTCTTCAGCCGCGCGGTTTTGGAGAGCCCCGCCTGTGGCGGCGTTTCACGCACCCGTAACATGGCGCTGTGCGCGACCGCCAGACCCAATCGACGTCCGAGCTCGTCGGCAATCAACGCCGACTGGTTAAAACCGCGCGTTGCCAACCTGCCGTTGGCCAGCGGCAGGGCAACGATGGTGATCGGTGCGTGTGCGGCCGACAATTGCGAGCGCAGGGCCGCCGCGAGTGCACCGGCAAAAAAATCGACCAGCGATAAATTGGCGTTGAATTTTAACGACTGCACCAGCCGGTCGAGCGGAAACTGATATTGAAACGCAGCAACGGTCGCGTCAAACGCATGCGGCGCGCGCAAACACGCACCGCACAATTCCCGTCCCGTCGATTGTCTGGGTTCGGCACAGCCCGGGCAAACGCTTGACGAACGCGGCAGGCCCGCCACACACGGCGCACAGATCACCCGGGCGCCCGCAGCGTCACACAACACACAATCCTGGCGCACATCGGCCAAACGCGACCGGCTGAACAACCCGGAAACGGGTAATTCCGGCTGCAAACCCATCATGCCGACAGTTTGCGCAATTGTCGTTTCGAAGCTGGCGACAAATTGACATTGGGAGGGCGATTCTTCATAGTCCAATTCTATCCGTTCACGCTGGAGAAACCCGATGAATCAAGCCGTCACGGTTGCGGATGCAACACCGGTATCTGCGCCGCAAACAATCAACGTTGCCAAGCGCTGGAAGGCCAGCGAACGGAACTGGTCGCTGACCGAGATCGAGGCTTTGTTTGATTTACCGTTCAATGAACTGGTCTTTCGCGCCCAAACCGTGCACCGCGCACACCACGACGCCAACCGGGTTCAGCTCTCAACCTTGTTGTCGATCAAAACCGGTGGCTGCTCGGAGGATTGCGGCTATTGCCCGCAGGCGGCGCGTTATCACACCGGTGTTGAAAACGAGGCGATATTGGATGTCGCCGAAGTGGTTGCAACCGCCAAACTGGCCAAACAAAACGGGGCGTCGCGGTTTTGCATGGGCGCGGCGTGGCGTGGCCCGAAACAACGCGATTTGGATCCTGTCCTCGAAATGGTGCGCGAGGTCAAAGCCCTCGGCCTCGAAACCTGCTGCACCCTCGGCATGCTCAAGGACGGTCAGGCCGAACAGCTCAAAGACGCCGGACTCGATTACTACAATCACAACCTCGATACCGCGCCGGAATTTTATGGCGACATCGTCTCGACGCGTGAGTACCAGGACCGGCTCGACACACTCGGCCGGGTGCGTGAGGCAGGCCTCAATGTTTGCTGTGGCGGAATTGTCGGCATGGGTGAATCGCGCCGCGAACGCGCCGGACTGGTCGCACAATTGGCGGCGCTCGAACCACAACCCGAATCGGTGCCGATTAATTATCTGGTGCAGGTTGAAGGCACGCCGCTGCATGAAAAACTGCACGGTGAAAAGGTCATCGACTGGACCGAATTTGTCCGCACCATCGCAGTGGCGCGTATCACCATGCCAAAAAGTTTTGTGCGTTTGTCGGCCGGCCGCCAGGAAATGAATGAAGCAACCCAGGCGCTGTGTTTTTTGTCCGGCGCCAACTCGATTTTTTACGGCGAAAAATTACTCACCACCGGCAACCCCGATGTGGTGAAAGACCGCGAATTATTCGACAAGCTGGGGATTCAGCCGCTCTAGTCGGCATATTTCCCCGCCAGCAATGTCGACCCCCGCGATATCGGATTTTT
>JANOEV010000393.1:0-5376 GCA_031413695.1 Burkholderiales bacterium | reverse complement strand
CTGTCGTACTCAGCACTTCCCTTCCCCAACGACTATCAATGTGTTCTTGGAACAAAACCTTTGGCCCGTCTGGATTTTCACGGGTGCTTTCCCTAAGCAGGGAGTCCGTATAGGCTTCCATCTCAAACGGTGTATAGTCCGTTCGGGTTGGATCAAACTCTGGGAGTTCCAGGTTCTTAAGGTGAGATTTTCTCAGTGTATATCGGGTTCTGTATGCCATCGTAGTAATTAAGTCCTTGCTTCGATGGAAAAGTAAGTGTCTGATTCCACTGTTGAACGTACCTCTGGCTCAGCGAAATACCACTTAGCTAATTGGATCATGGCCGAATCAACGTACTGCCCTACTGTGACAGTGGTGATACCCATGATGTGTGCTACGTCCTGCTGCTTCATATCACATAGCACGTTGTATACAAATGCTTCCTTCTTACGTTCGGATAACTTGACTCGTTCCAGAGCCAGTTTCATATCAACGAACGAAATACTAATGTCCTCGTACTCTCCACTACCTGTTTCAGTTTCAACCGCGTAATCAATAACATCTTTGCCTGTCTGACTCACGAAGGCTTTGAATGTAAAGTAATTCCTATACGCATCCCTCAGAATCTTGTGCTTCTCTTGGGCTGTCCATGCTGCCATTGTCTGCTTCCTCTGGTACCATTAGTTTGACCCCGCACAGGGCAATAGCGATCCCATCAAACACATCCTGTGGGAGTCCCTCTGCCTTCTCGCCAGCTACCTTCTGTTCCTTCTTAAGTAGGGCATGACGAGATTTTACTGCCGGAAATAAATCAAGGATGGTATTGCGAACTAAAGTCTTAGTCGCTTTACCATCCCCTGTTACCTGTTTCTTAATTGTATTGGCCCCGTAATCAATCCATTCAATACCGAATTGAAAAGCGATGACTTTGCATGACGTGATAGCTGCTACCACTAGCTCGCTGTTTGAACCTAATCTACCGGAGGGAACAATCTCCGCGCAGATTACTGTAGGCTGAATAGCATCTATTAACTTTGGAAAGTCTGTAACAATCTGCTGGATACCAGTGTTGAGATGCTGATTAAAGGTCAGCGCGTCATCACGGGGATGAGCAATCATCCCGTATCCCAATAAAGTTAGATTGTTTGAATCTGGTTCTAAACTACCAAATCCCAGGCGGGTTAAGCCAGGGTCAATTCCAAGTATTCTCATGCATTAAGTGTATTATAACAGACAAACTTATATTTGTCAAGAATTTGTTAAGTCTACCTATTAAGCCTTAGATGTTGCAGCAATTATTTCATCATCTGCGGAATCACCACGATTTAACAACATGGGATCCACTTCATAATCGTCTTGCGGCATGATATTAGCAGCTAAACAATTCGCTGTGTAAGACCAACGATTATAAATTTCAGTGAGAAGATTATCATCTCTTTTAATCTCGTATTCACGGAACGCATGAGGGCTGTCCTTGCATACCGCTAGGATTCTAGCCTTGTCTGTCTCAAACCAATCCATGTAGCAATTGACCTGAGCATTCCATTTCGTGAATGTGTACGGCGATGCTCCTGCTTCGAACTCGGTCTTATTCATCGTCTTGATATCGAATAGCCAAACACCATGACCAGGGACATTGATATCAACAAGGTCACCTGTGCCTGCACCGATAGCAGGGCCATAGTTCCCTATTACTTCCTTGGTGATGTAACGCTCTACGTTCTCAGGAGCGATTAGGCCCATCTCAATGAGCATAGCTTGTAGGTAACCGTGCCACATATGCCCAACATCGAATGTCCTGCGTAGAGCAGGAGAGATAGGCATCTTCTGAGCCAATCCTTGACGGGCCTGCCACATCTGCAACGGCGTAGCGAAGGCATCAGAGGAAGGATGGAAATGCCCATCATCCAACTTGTAGTTCTGGATCTCGATATTCCAGACCGGAGGGAAATTAGCCTTAGACTGATAGGCTTCAATGTGAGGGGCTAAGATTGCTCCTCTTCCCGCCGTTAATGTCTTTAGTAATTTCTTGCTATCAAAACTCATAGTTGCATCCTTGTAGGAGGGTTCTTATTTGCCTTTGCAACTGACTAACTTCTTCAACCGTTAGACTGTTGGGGTCATCCAGCCAAGTATTAACACACTTAAGAGCTTCTTTCAAAACCTTGTTGTGTGCGCGATACTCAACCAGAAGTTCATGTTGAGAAGAATCATAATCAAACAGCGGTGGCTGTGTATTATCTGCCATGTTTTCTAAGCTCCTCCGTCCTGTAAACTTCCAACTCTTCAAGCATCTCGGCTACATCGTGGGCTTCCATTATCATTAGATCGGTATGCTTCCCGTTATCCGCATCGCGGAACCGAATAGCAAGGGCAGGGAGCTTTCCTCTGTGAGCTTTCTTCCTGACCTCTTCCCAGAATGAAAGCTTGAGAGAATAGGACTTCTTCTCCGTTGCTTCGCATTCCAATACAAGCCCTTCTGACGTGATATCAATGGGATCATGGAAAGATGCTCCACTTGAACGTGAACGCCTCGCAGAATCCCACTCAAGAAGGCTCACGACGTACTCCTCATGTTCCTTTCCCATCCCCGTAGTAGATTTAGACGGTGGCACTAGCCAACTCCCTTACAGAATCATCTGTAATCTCGTCCAGAAGCTCCTGAGCGACCTCAACTGCTCTGGGCTTAAGAACTTCTGCGCGAATTAGAGCGCGAGCGTCCTCATTCTCCTCAAGGAATGTCAAGACGGCATCTCCACCATGGAATTTCCCATCAGGGAAGGAATCGTGGAAGAACCATGACCCTCTCTTCTCAACTACCCCTGAAGAGAGAGCTAAGTCGATAGTATTCTGGTCTGTGTCGATACCGATTACACCAGAAGGGCTATCATACTTCCAAAAGTCCCATGCTGCTGAACGTCCTGCACCAGATACCTTGTTCTTGACTATCTTAGCCTTAATCGGCCTCATAAATTCGACATCTTCACCATCAATCTTACCCTTGATAGGATCGTTACCCGGCTTAAGGTGGATACGAATGGCTGCGGCGTGTTTAATTGAGCGGCCACCCGGAGCTTTCTCAACCGGGCCACCCATCGTGGGCATTGATACAAAGGCTTCACGAACCTGATTTAGAAAGACAACCGTTGTCTTATTTCTGTTAGCGAAGTGGACTGCCTGCTTTGCCATGTGTGTAACAAGCTGTGACTGGCCTCCTACCTGCTTATTCCCATCTTTCTCCTGCTCCTTGTCTGTGAGCATAGCCCCGATAGAATCGAACACAACCAAATCGAACATCCCTGTTGGATCTGTCGGATTAAACTTGGATTCAACCATCATAGCCAGAGCTTTGACAGCCTCGCTACCGGGATCAGGAGCGATAACCATGATCTTAGTTAGATCCAATCCGCCTACGATCCTGCTTGCCCATTCACCGTCGAAAGACCCTTCAAGATTGATGAATCCAATTCTAGCATCTGGGTCATACTTCTGAGTTTCCTTCATAATGTAATATGACAGAGCAGTCTTACCAACGGACTCTCTCCCAAAAATCTCTACGATGCTACCCCGTGGGATTCCACCACCAATGGCATAATCCAATGATGGGACTCCCGTGCTAATCATTTTCACTTTTGGTGCCTCCGACGCTCTATATACTTTCTCTGATCCAAATTCCTTTAGGAAGATTGCGAACTCTCTAGACTCTGCCATTCTGTTTTACCTCTTTTGAATAAAGTACCTTTGCTGCAACAAGGCTTACAAAGTTATCCTCTGTTACCTTGACTTGAATCACTACTGCCTTGCGCTTTGACCAGATGAAGTTGAGCCTTTTTAGCTCTGTACCCCATACTGCGATATCCAACTCTGATCCACCCTGCTCAATTTTAACCCATGCCATCTCAGCACCCTGTCGGGTCTTGGTTTTCTTAACCTCTTTGATAACACCAGCAACCGTAAAGCTCCCTGGCCCCTTTAGATCCTCGTAGGCTGTGCAATCTGTGGCAATGTCAGTGGCATGATCTTCTAGGATCCTAGCCGCTGGATCAGACAATGCTACTCCAAGCAGATTCTCTTCCAACTGGATCTTCTTTGCTTCGTCTCCGTCGTTTTCTTCGAAGGAGCGGAGAGTATCAATCTGACCTCGGTTAATTGCCATGCGGCGCATACCATTGGGCAGAGTAGCCTTGTACTCGTCCAACTGAGCCTTCTCTAGAACCTCATCCCAATCCTTCCACGGCCCGTTCTTTACCAACCATCGTCCTACTGCTGGCCCGATCCCCTTTACGTCTGAGTAGCCGTACCGGATAGCATCGCCGTCGATCTTAGCGAAGGTGTCAGAGGAATTAAGCTCAGGAGGAAGAACAGCGATACCCATCCGTTGAGCTTCGTCAACATAGCGGTGGCCATCGGTCTTGTCAGCCGTGCGTAGACCAGCAAGAATGAACTCCTGCGGGTACTTCCACTTTGCGTACATCGTCCAAAGAAGGATGATACCGTAGCCGATTGAGTGAGCCTTGTTGAAGGCGTACTTGGAGAAGTTCTCGATGTTGAGCCACACAGCTTCAGCCGTGTCCTTGTCCATGTACTGTTGTGCCCTCTCCATGTAACGAGGTAGCTCTGCCTTCATAGCCTCACGCTTCTTCTTACCCATGATGCTACGAACATCATCAGCTTCCATTAGATCGTAGCCGATCTTAGTGAAGAAGTTAATGACTTGCTCCTGGTAGATGAACTGACCGAAACTTTCACGGGTACATTCCTTAACGATATCGTTGATGTAGTGGACAGGTTGCCCGTTGCGACCAGAAACATATGCCTTGTCAGCTTTAGCGATCAGCGGCCCAGGTCTGTTGACTGCTGTAATGATAGCCAAATCTTCGATGGAGCGGGGCTTGATTTCCTTAGCCAAACGCTTGGCCGTGCCACCGGATTCGATTTGGAACAACCCTACAGTCCAACCCTTCTCTGCAATCTCCCACATCTCATCAGGGAAAGTCTGATTGATGAGTGAGGGGAAGTCAATCTTATCCTTACCATCTCTTTCAAGGATGTTGTTGACCTCCATGAGAGTATCGAGGTTGCGTAGTCCTAGAAGATCCACCTTCATGTATCCCAGGCTTTCGACTGTTCTGTAGTCGAACTGAGTAACGAGCTTCTTGTCCTTAGCAACCCATCGCAAGGGGCATTCGTCTCGTAGGGGTGAATCAGAGATAATAGTTCCTGAAGCGTGAACCCCATAGGAGAATACATGCCCGTATAGAGCTTCTGCGTATTCAAAGAGGGTTGGGTACGTCAACTTGTATGTCTTTAGTTCATCCCCACACTTGTCGTAGATCATCTCCCACGACGGCTGTAGACCTGACTCAATTGGTGCGATGAATGGCGCTTAGATAAGG
>JANOEV010000392.1:0-2587 GCA_031413695.1 Burkholderiales bacterium | reverse complement strand
ACCATGCAGAATATTTTGGGCATTGCCCAGCAGTGGTATATCAATAAAACGTTTATGCCGGCGAACGCAAAACCAGCCAACACCAAGCGATAGCATCGGGCGGGGGACAATAAGCCGTCTGCGCGCGAGTGTGGGCGGCTTTTTTGTGTGCGGCGCGCGGCCTTGGGGTGGTGCGCCGCAAAACCAATTGATGGCCATCGGGCCATTACCCTGTTAGATTGTTTCACGTGAAACAGTCGGGGCTTTGCGCGTTTTGACGGCCGCTTTCAACCGGTATCTGGCCCCGTCTTTCCCGCCCCCAACGCCCAACGCCAAACGCCCAACGCCATCCGCCAAACACCAAACGCCCATGAAACCACCGTCCGATACCATCGCTGCCATTGCCACACCCCCCGGGCGCGGTGGCGTCGGCGTCGTGCGCATTTCCGGCGTCAACTTGGCGTCGCTTGCGGCAACGCTGGCCGGGAAAATCCCGGCACCCAGAATGGCGGCATTGACGACATTTTGTGACACTGACGGCGCGGTGATCGACCGGGGTCTGGCGCTGTTTTTCCCCGCACCACATTCTTATACCGGTGAAGACGTGATCGAGCTGCAGGGCCATGGCGGACCGGTGGTCATGCAATCGCTGCTCAAGCGATGCCTGGCGCTTGGTTGCCGCGTTGCGCGACCGGGCGAATTCACCGAGCGCGCCTACCTCAATAACAAAATTGACCTGGCCGAAGCCGAAGCGGTTGCCGACTTGATTGATGCCGCCTCCGAGCAGGCGGCAAAATCGGCAGCACGGTCGTTGTCGGGCGAATTTTCAGCGCGTGTCAGTGTGTTAGTGGAGCGGGTCACCGAGCTGCGGATGCACGTCGAGGCGTGCATCGATTTTCCGGAAGAGGAAATTGATCCGGCGGATCGCGCCGCACAACAAAACAAACTCGAACAAATACGCGCACTTTGGGATGTTTTGGCGCGCGAAGCCAAACAGGGCGCGGTACTTCGTGACGGCTTGACCGTGGCGTTAATCGGCCGGCCCAATGTTGGCAAATCAAGTCTGTTAAATCGGCTGGCGGGCGAAGAGGTCGCGATTGTCACGCCGGTGGCCGGTACCACCCGCGATCAAGTGCGGGCGACGATTCATCTCGACGGCGTGCCGATTCACCTGATCGACACCGCGGGTTTGCGCGAAACAGATGACATGGTCGAAAAGATTGGCATTGAGCGTACGTGGGCGGCGGTTGAAAAAGCCGGTGCCGCCTTGCTCATTTCGGAAGCCGGTGATCACGAAAATGCGGCAATTGGCTCGGCCGAAGCGGCAATCGCCGCTAAATTGCCGGACGGCATCCCTGTGGCGTGGGTAAATAACAAGATCGACCTGCTTGCCCGACCGGCCCAAAACCAACACGACGCAACCCGCGCCCCACACCTCGATTGGTGTTTCGGCGCTGACCGGCGAGGGGGTGGACTTGTTGCGCGACTGGTTATTGGCGACGGCGGGCTGGCGACCCACGGGCGAGGGTGTGTTTCTGGCGCGTCAGCGCCATCTCGAAGCGCTCGCGCAGGCACGACATCATCTTGACGCTGCCGTCGGTCTCGGCACCCAATACGAATTGTTTGCCGAGGAGTTGCGGCTGGCGCAAACAGCGCTTGCCTCCATCACCGGCGCATTCACCCCCGATGATTTGTTGGGGGAGATTTTTGGCAAGTTTTGTATCGGCAAATGATGCGGCTGTCAGGATTGATGGAGGGGAACATGTTTCACGTGAAACATTGGCTGGTTGGTTTGCTCGGCGCGTTGTTATGCACCGCCGGGTTTGCGGCGATGGCTGCGCCGAACTTATCGGCGGCACCCGAAAAGGTGTCGTTCCCCAGCCTCGAGGAGGCAAATCCAACCACCTTGACCGGCTATTTGTATAAGCCGACCAAGTTCGATGAAAAAACACCGGTACCGGCGTTTGTATTGGCGCACGGCTGCAGCGGCATGATTGACGCCAAAGGCGAGATTCGGGCGGGCATCAGCCATTGGGCGGCACATTTTGTGGCGCAGGGCTACGTGGTGTTGGCGGTCGATAGTTTTAACCCGCGCGGACACAAAGAAATCTGCACTAAATCTGACCGGCCGATACGCGAAAGTCGCGAGCGCCCGGATGACGCCTATGGCGGACTCAAGTATTTGGCGGCGCAACCCTACGTCAAAAAAGACCGTGTATTCCTGATGGGGTTTTCCAATGGCGCAACCGGCAGCCTTTATGCGGTGGCAACCGGCGGTAAGGCACAAACCCTCGCCACCAAGGGCAATATCGCGTTTCGGGCGGTCATGGCGTTTTATCCCGGGTGCACCGCGATAAACAAGGCGCGCACGTCGTTTGCCGTGCCGGTGGCGATATTCATCGGTGCCGACGACGATTGGACCCCGGCGCAGCCCTGCCGCGAATTGATCGCGTTAAATAAATCGCGCGACCAGGATGCGGCCTTTTTTGACTATCCGGGGGCCTATCACGGCTTTGATGTGCCCGGCAGCACGGTACGTGTTCGCACCGATGTACGCATGTCCAACCGCCCCGGGTTGGCGGGTGGTGTACACGTCGGCGGTAACGAC
>JANOEV010000391.1:0-6077 GCA_031413695.1 Burkholderiales bacterium | reverse complement strand
GTGGCCAACGGCGACATGGTCACCCTCGCGTTGATTCAGGGTGTGGTTAATACCTTTGTGGTGTTCCTGTCGAAGATCGTCGGCTACTTTGTCGACAAGGTGGTGCTCGGCAACAAAAGCGACAGCCCGGGCATTGGTTATTACGTGACCGATATCGTCTGTCAATTGTTGCTGGGTGTGCTGGCGTCGATCGTTGTTGCCTGGTTCTCACGTCAACGTGAATTCCGTGCCGATGCCGGCGCGGCAAGCCTGGTGGGTCGTCCCGAGCCGATGGTCGCGGCACTGCGTCGTTTGGGTGGTCTGGCACCGGGCCAATTGCCACAATCGATGGCGGCCTCGGGCATTTCCGACAAGGCCGGTGTGATGGCGCTGTTTTCAACGCACCCACCGATTGAACAACGTATCGCCGCATTGCAAAATCGCGGCTGATCACAAGCCGCTGCAAACGCATCAAATTAAAAAGCCGCCGATGTTTCCATCGGCGGCTTTTTTGGTGGAGACTTTCTGATTACTTTTTGAACAAACCAAACAGTCCGCGCTTTTTGGCCTCTTCGTCGGTCGGCTTCGGCGACGGGTCCACCGCGTATTGCACACTCTTTGCACTCTGCCGCGGGTATTGGCCGGCACCGGCACCAAAAGCGGCTCGACGGTTGTAAATTTCAAAATTGGTATCGACCTGCCCGATAAATAATTTGGCCAGATCTTCGAGTGACTTATCGGTGATGTTGGATGGCTCAACGTTGTACAGGCTCGGGCCGAATTCCTCGACGTTTTTGAGCTTGAAACGGATCACACCCTCGTCGTAGTCACCGACAATATCGGCGCCACAAATAACTTCGGCGTTGATGGAAAATGTTTCGTGGGTCACGACACGGCGATCATTACGCGTCACTTCAGACGTGAAACGCATATTGTTCTGCCACAACAAATCGCGGAATTTTTCGATTGCCTCGGCTTCGCGTTTGATGACCATCATTTCTGACTTGGCACGGCGGAATGTCACCGTCAACTCTTCAAAATGTTCGCTGTTGTTGCGCTGCGCGGTGCGGTATTCGATGCGGTAATCGCTTTGCACCAGGCCGTCGAGTTTGCCGACCGTCAACAGGTTGTAGCTGCGCGCACACGGCGGCTTGACCACATTGAGCTGGCGGAATAATTCGTTCAGGTACTTAAAAATCGAGCGCATCGCATGGTCGACCTGCACCGCATTCGCCTTGAGCGATTGTGTGCGTGCGGCTTCCTGATTTTTTACCGACTCGGCTTCTTTTTTCAGATCGTCGAGTAAACCCATATTGCAACCTCTGACTTTTTTTGTATTCGATTGTGCGGTTTGTGTGGCTTATACGGCCAACCATCGGTCTTTGTCGCCGGACGATGTTGACATTTTGCCCCATTGTCGGCGTCTGTCAAACCGCCAGCGGCAAGTATAACCATGCCGGTGATTTCTTATTAACAGTAGTTTATCGTAGTGCGGCGTGACTTTCAGCCCCGCATTTACGGTAAGCCAATGTTATTCAAACGATTGATCTTGCGGCTTTTAGGTTAGGGGTTGATTGCGTGGTGCGTAAAAGCGTATTGTTGCCAGTCATTTAGGCGTCAATTGCGGTGTTTTAATACAAACAACGGTGTTTTTCCGGCGCCTGTCCGCCAGCCCGACGCCAAACCGATTGACCTGTGGCATACCAACGAGGCATACAATGAAGGCTGTATTGGCGCTTGACCAGGGCACAACAAGTTCGCGTGCCATTGTGTTTGATGAACGTGGCGCTGTCATTGCCCGCGCTCAACAAGAATTTGCCCAATTTTTTCCCCAACCCAGCTGGGTCGAGCACGATGCCGAAGAAATCTGGCGCAGCCAGCGCGACGTTGCCGCCGAGGCGATTCGTCTGGCGCAATTGGCGGGCGCCGACATCAAGGCGATCGGCATTACCAATCAACGCGAGACCACGGTACTGTGGAACCGTAAAACCGGCGTACCGGTCGCCCCGGCGATTGTCTGGCAGGACCGGCGCACGGTCGCGTATTGCGCCGAACTGGTCGCGGCAGGGCACGCTGATACCATCCGCCATAAAACCGGTCTGGTCATCGACGCTTACTTTTCCGGAACCAAAATCAAATGGTTGCTCGATCATGTGCCAATGGCAAGAGAGTGCGCCGAACGCGGTGAACTCGCGTTCGGCACGATTGATAGTTGGCTTATTTATAAACTGACTACAGGCAAAGTCCATGCCACCGATGCCTCCAATGCATCACGTACCCTGCTGTTTGATATCCATAGGGGTGATTGGGATGATGAACTGCTGACCCTGATGGACATTCCACGGAGTGTTTTGCCGAAAATTGTCAGTTCGAGCGGTCTGATCGACCAAATCGACGGGCAAACCAGTTGTGACGGCCTGCCGAAAGGGATTCCGATTGCCGGTATTGCCGGCGATCAGCAGGCGGCGTTGTTTGGCCAGGGTTGCCATTCACCGGGGTTGGCCAAAAATACTTATGGCACCGGTTGTTTTATGTTGATGAATACCGGAACCACGCCGGTGCCTTCCAACAACAAGCTGCTGACCACGGTGGCGTGGCGCATTGGTGATGAAACCCACTATGCGCTTGAGGGCAGCGTGTTTATCGCCGGCGCGGCGGTGCAGTGGCTGCGCGACGGCCTTGGCCTGATTGACAATGCCAGCGAAATGGCGGCGCTGGCCGGCAGTGTTGCCGATACCGGTGGTGTGGTGTTTGTACCGGCCTTTGCCGGGCTCGGCACGCCGTATTGGGATGCTTCCGCGCGCGGCGCCATGCTCGGGCTGACGCGTGGCACCACCCGGGCGCACATCGCCCGCGCCACGCTCGAGGCAATCGCATTTCAATCAGCCGACGTGTTCACCGCGATGCACGCCGATACCGGTATTGCCTTGCGTGAGTTGCGTGTCGATGGCGGGGCCACGGCCAACGAACTGCTGATGCAGTTTCAATCCGACATATTGGGTATTCCGGTGGTGTGCCCGGCGGTGAGTGAGACCACCGCACTTGGGGCCGCCTATCTGGCGGGTCTGGCGGTTGGGGTTTGGCAGAGTCAGGCCGAAATCGCCGCCACCTGGCAGGTTGCGCGTCGGTGGGAGCCCACCATGTCACGCGACGAAGCCGCGACCCGTTTGGCGCGCTGGAAAATGGCCGTCGACCGGGCCAAGGGCTGGGTTTAATCAAGGTGAAGGCGCAGGGTACTGGCGGCAAGCAGCGCCGCTTGCACCCCGCGTCGCCGCGTGACTACCGTTTCAACGACCCGAATACCCGCCGCAACAAATCGCTGCCGGTGCCGACCGGGTCCTGCCGCATCTTTTTTTCTTCCTCGCCAATCATGTAATACAGGCCGTCCAGCGCCTTGGTGGTGACGTGCGTCTCGACCTTGCGTTGTTCGGGCTTGAGCCTGACCAGGCCGGTCTGCTCGACCTGCGCGGCGACATCGTTGTATTGTTTGGCCAGACCGATCTTGTTGGTCACGCCGGCCACAATCGGCAAAAATTTTGTATTCAACGCGGTTTGTGTTTTGTCCTTAAAAAACAGCGTCACGGAATTGTCACCGCCGGTCAGAATTTTTTTGGCATCCTGCACCGTCATCGATTTGACGGCATCGGTCAGCAGCTTTTTTGCCTGCGGTACGGCTTGCTCGGCGGCACGGTTGATGCCAAGTTTGAGGTCATCGATGTCACGTCCGCGACCGAGCATTTTTAAGGCGCGTTCGGCCTTGCCAATCCACTCGGGCAGCGCAATGCGTACCTTGTCGTTACCCCAGAATCCATCTTGCCTGCCCAACAATTGCACGGCGATGTTGGCACCTTTTTCGAGTGCCGACCTGACCCCCGCTCCGGCGTCTTTTTGCGATAAATCGGCCAGGCTGGACACCGATATCGCCCAAGCCGGTTTCGCGGCGCCGGCGGTCAAGGCCAATGCCGCCAAGATGGCGACGCTGACCAGATTTTCGCGGCGCGCCAAATCAATCGGCTGGCCGGGTGTCAGATCGCCGGCCAGCGCTATCTTGTTGTTTATATGACTTTTTGTTGGTCGCATGGTGAAATCCCTGATGGCGTTTGGGCAGGCTGGCGTTTCTGCCAAGCGGGGCCGGCAAACGGTGACGATTGGTTGGCCGGACGACTGGCTGGCTGCTTAAAATATTGGCGGAAAAGTGGTTGACAGCCATTCAAAACCACGGTAACTTACCAGCCAGTCAGTTAATTATGGCGGTCATCCTACTGCCCAAATTGCCCAACACGAGCACCCAAGTATGCCATCGCCCGCCTCGCCCTACCGTGACACAAAAACTTTTTCAACGTCCAAACGAATAGGTCGTGCAGCGGGTCTCGCGTCCGGCCTGATCGGCGTTTTGTTGTTATTGGCCGGTTGCGGCAAAACGGAACCCGCTGCCGAAACGGTTCGCCCCGCCCTCGCCTACAAAATTCCCCCCAGCGGCGGTGCAGACCTCGATATCTACTCGGGTGAGATTCGTGCACGCCTCGAAGCCGATCACGCATTCCGCGTCGGCGGCAAAATTGCCAAACGACTGGTCGATTCCGGTGCCATCGTCAAGCGCGGCCAGCCGCTGGCGCAACTCGATCCACAAGACGTCAAACTCGCTGCCGACGCGGCACGTGCCCAGGTCAATGCGCAACAGACCGAAGCCGACTTTGCCGATGCCGAGCTCAAACGTTTTCGTGATTTATTCGCGAAGGGTTTTGTCAGCCAATCCGCACTCGATCAAAAGCTAAATGTGGCCAACGCGGCGGCCGCGCGCCTGGCGGCGCAACAGGCAACCGCCAATGTCTCGCTCAATCAGTCCGGTTACGCAACGTTGTTTGCGGAAATGGATGGCGTCGTCACACAGGTCATGGCGGAAGCGGGCCAGGTGGTTGCTGCGGGCCAGCCGGTGATCAAAATCGCCAACCCGAATGAAAAAGAATTATTGATCTCGGTGCCCGAAGCCAAAATAAACGAATTCCGTGGCAATACCGGCGGCAGCAATGCCAAGCGACCGATCCGGGTTCACGTCTGGTCCAATCCGGAAAAGTTTTACGCCGGCAAATTACGCGAAATCGCCGGTGCGGCCGACAATATCACCCGTACCTATGCGGCCCGCATTTCGATTACCGCAGCCGATGCCAACATTGATCTTGGTATGTCGGCCTTCGCGACTTTTGTCGGTAGTGACGCCGACGGCACCTTCGCCGTGCCGCTGTCATCCTTATATGTAAAGGGCAATATCACCGGCGTGTGGCAAATTGCCGCAGATGGCAAGGTGTCGCTCAAGCCGGTGACGGTCTTGCAATATCGGGAAACCAATGCCCTGATCCGTGCGGTGGGTGTCGGCGCGGGTGCCTCGATCAAACCCGGCGACATGATTGTTGCGGCGGGTGTGCACAAGTTGCGCGAAGGCGAAATCATCCGACCGATTGTCGACCCGCAGGTCAAGGGTGATGCCAAGGTGGCGTATGCGCCTGCATTGCCAGAAATACCGGCGGCAACAAATAAACCGACGGTGGCATGGCTCGACCGTGTTTTGAAGTAGCCGCATCATGCATAAGTTAAATCTGTCTGAATGGGCGCTGAAAAATCAGCCGCTGGTATTGTTCCTGATCATCGTCATCGGCATTGCAGGCATATTTTCCTACGGCCGCCTCGGTCAATCTGAAGATCCGCCGTTCACCTTCAAGGCCATGACCGTACGCACGCTTTGGCCGGGTGCGTCAGTGGCCGAGGTGGATCAACAGGTCACCGAGCGCATCGAAAAAAAGCTGCAGGAAGTACCCAACCTGTTTTTTATCCGCAGCTATTCCAAGCCGGGTGAATCGACCATCCTGTTTTTTGTTGATGATGCCGCGTCTGCGTCGCTGGTGCCCGAGACCCAGTATCAGGTGCGTAAACGGGTTGGTGACATGCGCCAAACCCTGCCTGCCGGTGTGATCGGTCCGTTTTTTAACGATGAGTTCGGCGACACCTTTGGCAATATTTTTGCCCTGACCGGCGCAGGTTACTCGTACGCCGACAAAAAAACCTATGTCGATCGCATCCGCCGCGAGTTGTTACGCGTTCCC
>JANOEV010000390.1:0-2693 GCA_031413695.1 Burkholderiales bacterium | reverse complement strand
CATGCCGACCTCGACCGCGCCGGGGAGGCGTCAATGCAACCTGTTTTTCCCTTACCACAACCAACATCGACCCCGGCGACAACCGCCTCTCCAGCGCTTGCGGTCATTCGTGTCGCCAATATCACCAAACAAGTAACGACCAGCGATGGCATCCTGACCATCGTCAGCAATGCCAATTTTACGGTGTCGGCGGGCGAAGCGGTCGCCGTTGTCGGCGCATCCGGGTCCGGCAAGTCAACCCTGCTTGGCTTGATGGCCGGCCTTGACATCCCCACCAGCGGCGACGTTGCGATCAACGGCGAAAGCCTGTTTGCCCTCGACGAGGACGGGCGCGCCAGATTACGGGGCAGATTGGTTGGTTTTGTGTTTCAGTCGTTTCAGTTGCTGCCGTCCCTGACGGCGTTGGAAAATGTGATGTTGCCGCTGGAGCTGGCCGGCGTGACGGATGCAAAACACCGCGCGCTGGAAATTTTGTCTCGCGTCGGGCTGAAGGCGCGGGTCAAACACTACCCAAAACAACTCTCCGGTGGTGAACAACAGCGGGTCGCGATTGCGCGGGCCTTTGTGACCGAACCCAAGCTGCTGTTTGCCGATGAGCCGACCGGAAATCTGGACGCCAAGACCGGACGCGCCATGGTCGATCTGTTGTTCGAATTAAATCGTGAACGCGGCACAACACTCATTTTGGTCACACATGATCTCAATATTGCGTCGCGCTGCGGCCGTCGTTTGACCATCGATGCCGGCGTGGTCACCGATGAAGCGGACCAGTCGGCAATGGCGATGTGATGATTAACCGATCATTAAATCGTTTATTGGCGGGCACTTCGGGGCATTTTTGCCTGAAATGCACCGTCCTGATTGGTATTTGAAAATCAGTATTGTCCGTGTTGTATTGCCGCTCACCGAAAGCACCATGAAAAATTTCAGCCTTGCCGTTAAATTCTTGCGCCGTAACGCCCACGCCACCGAGGCACGGGTACTACTGGCTGCGCTTTTAATCGCAGTTGCAAGCGTTACCACGGTTGCATTTTTTGCCGATCGCGTCGAGTCGGCGCTAAACAGGCAGGCAAACGAACTGATTGCCGCCGACGTGCTGGTCAATGCCTCGACGCCCATCGACCGCCGGTTTTGGGATGAAGCCGCACGATTGAAGTTGCAAACGGCGGAAACGGTTGTGTTCCCAAGCATGGTTTCCGGTGATGCGGCACGCGGACAGGGGGTCAGCCTCGCCGAACTCAAGGCCGTCACCGGCGGTTTTCCCTTGCGCGGCAAAATTCGCATCGCAAATGACATCGGCTCGCCGGATCGTGCGGCAGATACCATTCCCGAAAAGGGCACGGCGTGGATGCCAAGTGCGCTGTTGACCCGTCTCAATATCAACATTGGTGATGCCATCAAAGTCGGGGCAATTGAACTGAAGGTCACGCGCATCATTACCAAGGAACCCGACAGCGTGCTTGATTATTTTGGCATCGCGCCACGGGTGATGTTCAACAAGGCCGACCTTGACGCCACCAATCTGATGCAGGTTGGCAGCCGCGTGACATATGCACTGCTGATGGCGGGGGAGCCGGCTGCGACGGCAGAATTCGCCGCCACGTTCAAGGGAAAGATGCCGCGCGGCCAACGATTGGAAACAGTTCGTGACGCCCGCAGCGAAGTGCGTGTGGCGCTCGAGCGTGCGCAACGTTTCCTCGGCCTTGCAGCCCTGCTGTCGGTTGTATTGGCATCCGTCGCGGTGGCACTCGCGGCGCGTCGCTTTTCGCAGCGCCAACTGGACAGCGCTGCGATGATGCGATGCCTTGGTGCGGCGCAAGCCGATATTTTTGCGTTGAATTTCTGGCAATTTCTGATGTTGGGTTTGGCGGCGTGTGTGTTTGGCACACTTGCCGGTTTTGGCGCGCAGCTTGGATTGACGGCGCTGCTCACCGGACTTTTTACAGTGGCACTTCCGCCGCCGACCATCATGCCAGCGTTGCAGGGGCTGGCAATCGGCATGGTGTTGTTATTCGGCTTTACGCTGCCGCCGTTGTTGTCATTGCGCAAAGTGTCGACGTTGCGTGTGTTGAGACGAGATCTTGATCCGTTCGACGGCATCGCCACGTTTGCCTATCTACTCGGTTTTGCAACCCTTGCCGGCCTGATCATCTGGCGTTCGGGCGATCTAAAGCTCGGCAGTATCGCGGTCGGTGGATTCGTTGTAGCGCTCGGCGTGGCGGCATTTGCCGGATGGCTGACGATCCAGTTTGCCTCGGGACTGCGCGGCGCGGCAACCGGCTCGTGGCGTTATGGTATTGCCAATATGAAACGCCGGTCCGGCGCGAGTCTGGTGCAAATCATGGCGCTGGGGCTCGGCATCATGGCGATGCTGCTGTTGACATTGGTCCGCACCGACCTGATCACAAGGTGGCAAAGTTCGGTCGGCGAGAACACGCCAAATCGATTTGTCATCAACATTCAGGCCGATCAGCTTGAGCGGGTGCGTGGCTACTTTGCAGAGCGCAAGATGGTGACGCCCGATCTTTACCCGATGATTCGCGGCCGTTTGATTGCGGTGTCTGATGTTCCCATTGCCGAGCGGCGTTACACTGAAGAACGCGCAAAACGATTGGCCGGGCGCGAATTTAACTTGTCTTGGACAGACAAGATGCAGGCGGACAATAAGGTTATTGTCGGCAAATTCTGGGATG
>JANOEV010000389.1:0-4402 GCA_031413695.1 Burkholderiales bacterium | reverse complement strand
CCCGTCCACCGCCATAGGCAGCATCAGGTTGGTGCTGGTGGTGGTAGTACCGTGTTGGGGGGCGATGTCACCAAATGATGGCTGTGCATCGCGCAGGGTGGCGCGTTTTAAACCGACCGAAAAGCGCGCGACGCTGGGGTTGTGCAGCACAAGATGCAACTCGGCGATTTCGCCCGAAAACACCGGATCAACCTTGCCCGGCGAGATTGATAATTGCGCGAGATTACGAAAGGTATGCAGCATCGAAACCCCGCCCATACCGGCCAATAAAAACGTCAGCAGGTACCCGAGTGACAGGCTGTAGTTGATCGAGGCGACGAGCAGCAAAAACAGGACAAATGCAAAAAAATACCCGGTTCGCGACGGGATGATAAAAATGCGACGCTGGGTCAATACAACAGGCGGCTGCTCGGGAATCCTGGCACGAAAAATCCAGTCAGAGATACGTTGGCGCAGGGTAAACCCAAGACCGGCTAACACGAATTATTTTGCCGGTTTGGCCGCCGGCTTTGGTTCCGCCTTTGGTTCTACCTTAGGCTCAACCACAGCTGCCGGTTTGTTTGGATCACATTTCTTCAGCCCGAGTTGAAATTTGCGCAGGGCGGCCATTTCTTTGCTGTCGTTGCCGGCCGCCTTGGTGATCTTTCCGGCACGCATCTGGAAATCGACCAACACTTCGTTCAGTTCAATCTGACGATCTTGTCTAACCCGCCACGCGGCGGGTTGCTTCGCAATCGCGCCATCGCGCCGTGCGGTGTCCAATTCAATATCGAGTTTTTCCCGTTCACAAAGACGTGGCTCATAGTCGCTGAAGAGTTTTTCAAGTTGTGTCATCGGGTCGCCGATCGGGCGTGTCTGTACGCCGCTATTGGCCCGCGGTTTGTCGAGCGTATTTTTGCTTGTGTCACACGGACGATCCGAGTATTCAATTTTACCGTCCGCTCCCTGACATTTGAACTGGGCATGTGCGGTCATGGAAGAGAGCATTGCAACCATTCCAATTAAAAAAGAAAGTTGGAATTTGCGGGTTGGCGTTTTCATGGTTTTCTACCTTCGTTATATTGGCGGATTTGCCAAGCAATCATGTTTGTGCAATCGCGAGGCAATAAAACCGGGTACGGCACTACGGAATCGGAACGCTGCTGAGCAATTCTTGTGCGGCATCGAGAATCTTTCCGCCGGATTGGCCGGACGCAACCGCGCGTAGCCGGTGCCCAACAACGGATGGTGCAACCGCCTGAACATCTTCAGGCAGTACCAGCTTGCGGCCAGCGAGCATGGCCCATGCCTGCGAAGCGCGTAACAATGCGAGTCCTGCCCTTGGTGAAAGACCCATTTCATAACGCGCCGAATCGCGTGTGTGGTTCACCAGTGCCTGCAAATAATCGATAAGCGCGTCGGAGACGTGTATTGCCCTGACCTGACCTTGTAATTCTTCAAGCTCCGACACGCTCATCAGCGGCGATATTCTTGCGATCATCGCGCGGCGATCTTCGCCCTTTAGCAGGGCACGCTCAGCCGCCTCATCCGGATAGCCGAGCTTGATGCGCATCAGAAACCGGTCCAGCTGCGATTCCGGCAGCGGGAAAGTACCGATTTGATGCGAGGGATTTTGTGTTGCAATAACAAAGAAAGGGGAGGGCAGCGCCATCGTTTTACCGTCGGCGGTAACCTGATTTTCCTCCATTGCCTCGAGCAACGCCGATTGCGCCTTCGGGCTAGCCCGGTTGATTTCATCGGCCAGAATCACCTGCGAGAATATTGGCCCGGCGTGGAATCGGAACGTCGACGATTCGCGGTCAAATATGGATACGCCCACAATGTCTGCTGGCAACAGGTCGCTGGTGAATTGGATACGTTGGTATTTGAGACCCAACACGCTGGCCAGGACGTGCGAAAGTGTGGTTTTACCGACGCCCGGAATATCCTCAATCAGCAGATGGCCGCGCGCCAGGATGCAAGCAATGGCAAGCCTGATCTGCCCTTCCTTGCCCAGAATGATCTCACCGGCGCGAGATAGTACTGCGCCGACCGGACCATCGGGCAGATGGGTGACATGCTTTCCCTGCTGATTATCTTTTTTCTCAAAAAACATGACAGACATTTTGACTCTTTCAGCATTGCTTGGCGGTGATGAATACCAATTTTGCCACAGCGCCACGCAAAGCCGCGTTGACGGGACATGTTTCAAGGCTATATTGGCGCTAACGTGTTTTCGACACCCCATCGTGAGAATCGTTTGATCCAATCTTCATCTATTTCCGCGCTTGTGACTCATCCCGTCTGTTTATTGCATGAAATGGGTCCACAGCACCCGGAATCGCCATCACGACTTCAATCGGTGCTTGCGCACCTTGATCAGGCAGGTCTGACTGCAAGAATGCAGCACATTGACGCACCACTTGCCAGCGAGGACGCGCTGGCTGCCGCGCACTCCCCCGACTATGTTGACAGCATATTTTTGGGCGCACCGAGCCACGGATACGCCTACCTCGACCCGGACACCAAGATGAACCCGTATACGCTTGACGCGGCACGCCGCGCGGCGGGCGCAGTGGTGGCAGGGGTCGATGCCGTGATGAGCGGCGATGTAACAAATGCGTTTTGTGCAGTACGGCCATGTGGCCATCACGCGACGCACGATCGGGCAATGGGTTTTTGTATTTTCAACAACGTCGCGGTGGGTGCCATGCATGCGATCAATCAGTACGGGCTGAAGCGCGTGGCAATTCTGGACTTTGACGTCCACCATGGCAATGGTACCGAGGATATTTTCCGGCGCGATGAACGGGTGTTGCTTTGCTCGAGCTTCCAGCACCCCTATTACCCCGGAACCGGGGCCGACAGCGGCAACAGTCATATTGTCCCGACGCCACTTGAATCCGGTACCGGCAGTGGGGCGTTCAGACGCGCGATTGAGGCGACATGGTTTCCAGCATTGGAAAAAATGCAACCAGAGTTTATTTTCTTTTCGGCCGGATTCGACGCGCACAAAGACGATCCGCTTGCGCACCTCGAGTTGGTCGAGGAAGACTACGCCTGGATCACAGCCCGTGTTTGCGAGTACGCCGATCGAATATGCGGCGGCCGGGTGGTGTCGGTTCTGGAGGGGGGCTACAACCTGGCGGCGTTGGGGCGCAGCGCCGTGGCACATGTCGGCGTTTTGGTCGCGCAAGCGGCACCGCGCCTCCGCCGGTAATAACCAATACAAATCGTTGCGGGGTTACTTTGTGCCAAAAATTTTGTCTCCGGCGTCACCGAGGCCGGGAATGATGTAACCCGACTCGTTTAGATGAGAATCAATCGCCGCGGTAAATATTTCCACGTCGGGATGCGCGGTTTCGAGCCTTTTGACGCCTTCGGGGGCGGCGACCAGCACCAGACCCTTGATTCGTTTCGCACCTGCTTTTTTCAACATGTCGATGGTCGCAATCATTGAGCCGGCCGTGGCAAGCATCGGGTCAAGAATGATCGCCGTTCGTTCGTCCAGTTGCCCGACAAACCGTTCAAGATACGGCTCCGGTTCCAGTGTCTGATGATTCCTGGCGATCCCAACGACGCTGACTTTTGCCGACGGGATGACATCCAGCACACCCTCCAGCATCCCCAGACCGGCACGCAAAATTGGCACCAAGGTGACCTTTTTCCCTTCGATGCGTTCTACTTCAACCGGCCCGCACCATCCTTCAAGCATCACTTTTTCGAGCTTGAAATCACGGCAGGCCTCATACGCCAAAAGCCGTCCCAGCTCCTGGGTGACTTCACGGAAACTTTTGGTGGAGATATCCTTGTCACGCAACAGGCCAATCTTGTGACGAACCAACGGGTGGCGAATTTCTGTAACAGGCATAAATTTTCCAAATCAGCTTTTCAAAAGGAAAATGCCCCAAACCCCTCGGTGCCGTCGGAGTTTGGGGCATGCTCCACTGCGATATCAGTTGTGCAATATTTTGGACAGGAAGTCCTGGGTACGTTGTTTGCGCGGCGACCCAAAAAATTCGTCCTTGGTGCAGTCTTCAAGAATGCTGCCACCTTTTTCCATAAAGATGACCCGATGCGCCACCTTTTTGGCAAAGCCCATCTCGTGTGTCACGACCATCATGGTCATTCCTTCCCTGGCGAGCTCAACCATGACGTCGAGCACCTCATTGATCATTTCAGGATCAAGCGCCGAGGTTGGTTCGTCAAATAACATGCAGATCGGTTCCATCGACAATGCGCGTGCAATCGCAACTCGCTGCTGTTGGCCACCGGAAAGCTGGGCGGGGAATTTATCTTTGTGTTCGATCAAGCCGACACGATCGAGCAGCTTCAATCCCTTGTCGCGTGCCTCGTCTTCACTGCGGCCGAGCACTTTTGTCTGGGCAATGACCAGATTTTTGGTCACACTCATATGCGGAAA